>CALMWI010000064.1 GCA_937873545.1 uncultured bacterium
TAAATTATCCATTCGTGCATTAGTTCCGGATATCTGATGTTCGTATTTTGTGATCCTGCCGTGGTCGGACATCATCTTTATCTTTGTATAGAGTTCTTTATCATTAGTTACTACTGCGCCCGCATCGCCGTAAGCTCCCAGGTTTTTTCCCGGATAAAAACTGAACGATGTAACTCTTGCGTAACTGCCCGTAACTTTATTTTTGTACCGTGCAAGATGAGACTGCGCGGCATCCTGAATTATCTCAATATCACGGTCTCCGACCGCAGCATTGACGGCGTCATAATCGGCAGGCTGCCCGTACAGGTCAACAATTATAACCGCCTTTGTTCTAGAAGTTATCGCTTTTGAAACCTCATTCGCATCTATCAGCGTTGTATGATCATGAGAGTCAACAAAAACCGGTTTAGCTCCGCAGTTCACAACCGCTTCAGCCGTAGCGATAAAAGTGTGCGAAGGAAGGATCACCTCGTCTCCGCTCCTGACACCGAGAGCTTTAAGTATCAGTTCTATCGAAGTTGTTCCGTTTGAAATCCCCACACAGTATTCCGCTCCGCACATAAGAGCCCAGTTCTTTTCAAAGATATCAAGATCTGCGCCTTTTATGAAAGCTGTTTCATCCAGGACTTTCATAATCGCCGCGTCAACTTCGGTTTTTATCGAAAGGTAGTTCGCTTTAAGATCGACGAAAGGTATTTTCACTTTTTCTCCTTATTTAATGTAACGGCTGTAATATATTTTTTTATTTCGGTTTTATCAAACTATATATTTTAAAATTGCTTTTCTTATTATTTCGCTTTAATATTCTTGATTATGGAATTGAACAGAGAGAATATAAAGCTTGAACTGCTTTCTCCGGCAAAAGATCATTCGACGGGAGTAACGGCTGTACTGTCCGGAGCTGATGCGGTCTATATCGGCGGACCGGATTTCTCGGCAAGATCGGCGGCCGGCAATTCATGGGAAGACATAAAAGATCTCTGCGATTTTGCGCATCAGTTCTACGCAAAAGTGTATATTGCTGTGAATACGGTATTTTTTAACGGCGAAGAAGGCAGAGTCCAGAATTCTCTTGACAGAGCTTACAAGGCCGGAGCAGACGCGATTATTATTCAGGATATGGGTATTTTAAAGCTCAGTTTGCCGCCGATACCTGTTATCGCTTCAACCCAGTGTCATAATGCTTCTGCAGAACAGGTAAAATATCTTGAAAAAGCCGGATTCTCAAGAGCTATACTTGCAAGAGAACTTTCAATAGATCAGATAAGAGAGATCAGAAAGAATACTGAAAAGATCGAGCTTGAAGCTTTCATCCACGGAGCGCTTTGCGTTTCATATTCTGGGCGCTGTTATTTCTCACTGGCTCTTTCGGGAAGAAGCGCGAACAGGGGAAAATGTATGCAGGTGTGCAGACTTCCCTCCGATCTGATCGATTCAGAAGGTAATATAATTGAAAAAAATAAGTATCTCCTATCTCCAATGGACTTCAATCTTTCAGGTGAACTCGAAAAACTTATAGAAGCGGGAATAACTTCATTCAAGATCGAAGGCAGGCTCAAAGACGCTTCCTATGTGGGTAATGTAACTTCATTTTACAGAAAAGAACTCGATAAAATCATAGCAGACAGCGGCGGAAGATTCAAACGCTCATCATCAGGCAGAGAAAAATTCAGCTATGAACCTGATCTGAAAAAATCATTCAACAGAGGATTTACAAAGTATTTCATAAACGGAAGAAAAGAGACGGTAATTTCAGAATCGGGACAGAAATCTATAGGCGAGTTCATAAGTAAAGTTAAGGAACTTGAACATGATCATTTTACGCTTGACAGTAAGCACGATCTTAAAAACGGGGACGGGATATGCTGGACAAATCTATCAGGTGAACTTGACGGGATAAATATCAATACCGTAGAAGGAGATAAAATATTCCCGAACAGAAAACTTCCTTACGGAATCGGGGTCGAAATTTTCAGAAATGAAAACCCCGCATTTGAGAAAGCAGTCGTTTCAGGCGCGGAAAGAAGGATAGGAGTTTTGTTCGAAGTCACAGAATCAGACGGAAAATTTAAAATTAAAGCATCTGACGAAGACGGAAATTCAGTTGAGCTGAATTTCGATCACGATAAAACCCCGGCTCAAAATCCCGATCAGGTTTCAGCGAACTGGAAAAAGCAGTTCTCGAAAACCGGCGACACAATATTTTATCTGCAGGATCTTATTTACAAAGTGAATGATCCTTATTTTGTGCCGGTCTCGGCTATAAATCAGTGGAGAAGAGAAATTCTTGCAAAGCTGTACGGGGAGAGAATAAAGAACTATCCGAGAAAACTTGTCGCGCACAACAGAAAAATTCCCGAATTTTATGTTAAGCATATTGACTCATCATACAATGCTGCGAATAAGTATGCAGAAAAATTCTTCGAAGAGGCCGGTGCCGAAGTTATCGGAAAAGCTTTTGAGACCTTGGACAAATCTGAGATCAAGACGCTCATGACCACAAAGCACTGCCTGAAATTCCATATCGGAGCCTGCCCGAAATTCGGCGGTGCAAAGAAGTTCAAAGAACCGTTGTTTCTCGTTCTTAACGGTAAAAAGTACAAGCTAGAATTCGACTGCGGCAAATGCGAAATGAAGATATTGAATATTATTTAAAAAATCGCTTTTTTTATATAGAATTTCAGTACGGCATTGTTTATATTTAGTTTTGATTAGTAATAAAGGGCTTTACTATATGAAGAAAATAGATCTGGATTTTGTCAGAAGCGAAATAATAGGGAACGACAGTGTTTTCGATACTCCGTTCGGCAAAAGAAATCTTTTTTATGCCGATTATACGGCATCGGGAAGAAGCCTGAAGTTCATCGAGGAAAAATTATTCGATATAGCTAAGTCTTATGCAAATACGCATACTACGGATGATTATACCGGCGAGTATCTCACTGAGCTGCTTCATTCAGCCGAGAAAATGATAAAGAAATCTGTAAATGCAGGTAATGAATATAAAATAATCGCTGCCGGCTCAGGATCGACCGGCGCACTCAAAAGACTTCAGGAAATACTCGGGATATATATTCCCCCGCATACTAAGGACAGGATAATGTCTTCAATTAAGGGATTGTCCTGCGATGCGTGCAGTGTTATGGATAAAATAAAAATTGACAGACCTGTGGTTTTCATTGGGCCTTATGAACATCATACTAACGAACTTATGTGGCGCGAAGCATTCGCTGAAATAGTAGTTATCGAGCTTAATGACGACGGGGATATAGATACAGAGATGCTTAAAAGAGAATTAAAAAAAGAAAAATATAAGGACAGAGTTAAGTACTGCTCGTTTTCCGCCGGTTCGAACATTACCGGGCTTAAAACAGATACTTATCAACTTGCAAAAACAGCTCATGAGAACGGAGCTTATATTTTCTTCGATTTTGCCGCTGTGGCTCCTTACGTGGAGATAGATATTTCAAAAGACAGCTTAAGTTATTTTGACGCGATCTTTTATTCCCCTCACAAGTTTCTGGGCGGACCGGGCAGCTCGGGAATTCTGATCTTTCACGAGAAGCTATACAGAACTGATCTCGCACCCACTACGGCAGGAGGCGGGACAGTCGATTATGTCGGATTTTTCGATCAGGATTATACAAAGGATATCGAAACAAGAGAAAAAGCGGGAACTCCGCCTATTCTTCAGACGATCAAAACAGCGCTTGCGGCTGACTTAAAAGAAAAGATAGGAATAAAGGTTATTGAAAGTATCGAGAATAGAAATAAAAAATTATTTTTTGATCATTTTAAGGATCATGAAAAAGTTGAGATCATAGGAAATAAAGATCCAGGGAAAAGAATACCGATTATTTCTTTCAATATCAGGCACCTTGACAAATACCTTCATCCGAGATTTGTAACAAGGTTATTGAGCGACCTGTTCGGGATTCAGTCGAGAGCGGGGTGTTCATGCGCCGGTCCCTACGGACACAGACTGCTCGGGATAACTAACGATCTTTCTCAGAAATTCAGAAAAGCGGTTATAAATGAGGGTATTTCGGGAGTAAAACCCGGCTGGGTAAGAGTAAATCTGCATTATGTATTCACTGAAAAAGATATTCAGTTCCTGATAAAAGCAATAGAGTTCATAGCGGAATATGGTGAGAGGTTTTTGAAAATATACGCATTTAATCCGCATAATGCAGACTGGAAATATATAAACTATGTTAATAAACTGAAAGAAATTGGCATCGAAACAGATTTCAAAACCGAAAGTATTGATTATGCGGAAATTGAAAAGCTCAGGGAAGGATACTTTAAGACAGCAAAAGAAGTTACTGAAAATATCGATCCGGTTTATAAAAAAGACTTCATTAAAGATGACAGAAATATTGAGGAGCTGAAGTATTTTTATTATTGTTTAGTGAACAGCGAAGGCATCAAATGAAAAAATTATTATTTTGGTCGATCCTGCTTGCTGTGATAACTTTAAGATCAGAGAATTGGTTCGCTAAGGGTATAGACGCATATAACAGAGGTTTTATAAAGGAAGCGATCGAATATTTTAACTATTCTATATCGAAAAATGAGGATTTTGCTGAAGGTTATTATAACCTTGGTATATGTTATGTAAAGCTTGGAGATATCGAAAAAGGAATTCTCTATTATAACAAGGCATTAACTTTGAAACCAAAATATGCCGAGGCTTACAACAATAAGGGAATGGCGCTCAGAAAAAAAGGAGACCTGGATCAGGCTATTGAGTTCTATCTGAAAGCTATAGAAGCGGATCCTAAATTAGTGGCCGCATATGTAAATCTTGGTTATGCATTCCAGAAATCCGAAGACTACGATGAGGCTATATACTATTATCAGAAAGCACTGGAGCTTGATCCGAAAAACGCAGGCGCATGCAATAATCTTCGAACATCTCTTTATACAAAAGGACTTCTTGAGATGGCCGTCGAGTATTATAAGAAGGCGATTGAAATAGATAAAAACAATGCGGATGCGCACAACAATCTGGGAATAGCTTATGAAGCTCTCGGAAAGAGGGATTTAAACATTATACACACAAAAAAGGCGGCAAAGTTAGGCAACAGAGACGCGCAACATTATCTTAAGAAGAAACAGATAGAATGGTAGATTATGAAGATATACTTCTGACAGCAAAAAAAGCGGCATTTGAAGCGGGGAAATTGATAATGTCTGAAAATCCCTCTACAGTAACGGCAAAATCACCGTGCGATTATGTTACTGATGTTGATCTTATGTGTCAGGATAAAATTAAAACCATAATAAAAAGCACTTACCCTGAGCATAAATTTCTGGCTGAAGAGGACGGTAATGTTTTTACAGAAGAAGACGATATGTGGATAATAGATCCGATAGACGGAACGACCAATTTCATTCACGGCCTGAAACACAGCGCGGTTTCAATTGCTTTTTACTCAGATAATGAAGTAAAAGCCGGTGTTATTTACGATCCGTATATAAATGAACTTTTTACTTCAGTAAAAGGAAAAGGCGCTTTTCTAAACGGTGATAAAATATCGGTTTCTTCTGAAACTGACATGAGAAAGAGTCTTATCGCTACCGGAATGCCGTTCAGAAGGCATGAAAAAATCCCGGTATATTTTGAATGTCTTTCAGAGGTTTTAAGAAATTCATCCGGTATAAGAAGAATGGGGTGTGCATCACTTGATCTTGCATATGTGGCAAGCGGACGGTTCGAAGGCTTTTTTGAAGGATGGCTATCACCGTGGGATATCGCCGCAGGGATCCTGATAATTGAAGAAGCAGGCGGAACTGTCAGTGATTTTCAGGGTAAAAAAAACTATTTCAGTCACGGCTGCATAATAGCCTCGGCACCTGGAATTGAAAATGTATTCTCTCAGATCGTAGTTAATATTTTAAAGGATGAACAGTAATGTATGAAAAAATAGCACAGTATTATGATATTATTATGAGCCCGTTCGATTATCAGGAGCTGGTTGATTGTCTCGATGATTTGATAATGTCATGCGGAGGCAAAAGGACGGATGTTCTGGACCTGGGATGCGGAACTTCTGAAGAACTTATTTATTTCATGCAGCTCGGTTATAAAGTGAGCGGGATAGACATTTCGGAGAAAATGATCAGTATATCAAAACAGAAGCTGCCCTGCGGAGATTTTAAAGCAGGGAATATGATCAATTTCAAAACAAAGAGGAAATACGATAATGTCATTTCGGCATTTGATACTGTAAATTATCTGACGGACCCGGATGATCTTTCAGGATGTTTTCGCTCAGTAAATAAAGCATTGAATAATGGCGGACTTTTCCTGTTCGATTTCAATTCTGTTTATGGAATGGTGAACGAATGGGACGGCATCAGGACTGAGGAAACAGATGATTTCTTCATTTCGTATGATTCTAAATTCGACCTCAACACGATGATCTTAAAATGTCGGATGAAATTTTTCGTAAAGGAAAAGACAGGAAAATATGTATCATTCGATGAGACGCACTACGAAAGAGGCTATTCGCCTGATGAAATGAAAAAACTGCTCGAAGCGAACGGGTTCAAGCTTGAAAAGCTTCTTCCTTTTCTGAGCAGAAAACAGACACGGAACAGCAAGCTTGACAGATATCAGATCGTAGCCAGGAAAACAAGGGAGATATAAATGGATCCGGGTTCTTTTATAATAAAATTCATACTTCCTCCGGTTCTTGGAGCGGTCATCGGGCTGTTTACAAATTATCTTGCAATAAAGATGCTGTTCAGGCCTTTTAAACCGAAATATATATTCGGAATAAGAATACCTTTCACTCCAGGGGTTATTCCCAAAGAACATCAGAAACTTGCTGAAAAGATAGGCGCTACTGTCGGTGATCACCTTCTTTCGAACGAATCTCTCCACGAACTGTTCAAAAAGGAAGCGGTCAGAAAAAAGATCTCCGAAGCTCTGGATAACATGTACGGTCAGTTCGGAATGCTTTCGGCTTTCATAACTGCTGATATTAGAAAAATGATCTCGGATAAAGTGATCGAAATGATGGACAGCGAACTGCCGGCAGTGATAAGCGAACTGGATATAAAAGCGACAGTGGAAGAAAAAGTGAGGGATTTCTCTTTAGAAAAACTTGAGAACCTTATTCTGAGCGTCACTAAAAAAGAGCTGGCTTATGTAACATATTTCGGTGGAGTTCTGGGTTTTGTGATAGGATGTGCTCAGTTTCTAACATACTTAATTTAAATAAAAGAGCTAAAAAATGGCAAAAACCAAACCAAAAAAAAGAGGCAAGTCAGGCGGATTCTTCGCCCGTATTTTCGATGTTTTTACGGCTTTGATAATCATAGCGCTGATCAGCGGGGCAGTCTGGTACTGGTTCTTTTATAGCGAGAAGAACGGCGGCGGTTCAATAAAAAAAGCCATCAGGGGTTTATACGAAAAAGACAGCGATGCAGGTAACAAACAAGCTGTAAAAGAAAAAGACAATACTGAAGTCCATGCGATTGATGAGGACGCCGATGATGATTATATGGAAAGCGTTGACGGTGATATTATAGGCGGTGATGACGAGATGACGGATCAGTACGAGACCGAGATGGCTTCAAACTTTTCTTCAGCCGAGGATAATGGAAAAGCATCAGATATGAACGGGTTTTTCAGATCTGTGAATAAGTGGGCTGCAAAATATGTCGATTTAAAAGTTAAAAACAATACTGACCCGGATGAGAACGGTACAACTGACAATTCACATCTGATCTGTTCGATATGGGAAAATGCCGCAAAGGAGAACGACATGAAGTTTAAAGGCTACATTACTTCAGACAAGATACTTGAGGGCATTTATAAGATCGATAGAAGCGATCTCAGAGAGGGAGATCTTATGGTTCTTAAGGACGGAATGTTCGGAATGGTAATAAATTATAATGATCCTGAGAATTATGAGCTTATCTACGCATCAGGAGAGAAGAACAAGGTGGTAAAGATCGATCTTAAAACGATGAGGAATTACTGGCTGAAACCTGAGAAGTTCAAAGGATATTATCGTGCGGAAAAAGACATATTAAATTGAAAAGTAAAAGAGTAATATTCGCCGTATATGATGACCTTCACCATGAGTACAGGGGATTTAAAACGGCGGGTTCGTTTCTAAAATCAGGCTACGATGTAAAAATGTTCGGCATCAGGTACGATGATGCAAAATTGAACGGATGGGACGGAATTCAAAACAGCAGGATCCGTCTGGTAAAGAGCTTCCCATTAGCCTTGAATATGATCCTGTTCTGGTTCAGGTTGTTCTTTATGCTTATGAAAGAAAAATGCGATCTTATCTACTGCCATGATATTTTCCCGCTTTTTCCCGTATGTCTGTCTTCAAAACTAAAATCAGTACCTTACATTTACGATGCCCATGAATTCTGGCACGGTAATTCTCAGGTGGAGAGCAGGCCCGTGGCCAAATCATTTTGGACAAATTATGAAAGGATTTTCATAAAGCATGCCAAAGGCATTATAACCGTTTCCGAACCGATAGCCAGTGAGCTGGAGAGGATATACTCGATAAAAGAAATTGGCGTGTTTACAAATCTCCCATTAAAAAAGAATATTCCTTCAGATATTGAAATCCTTCATAATTCACTCGGAATAAATAAAAACAAAAAGATCGTTCTGTATCAGGGCCATTTTCTAGTGAACAACGGGCTTGATACAGTGATAAAAGCGTTCAGGCAAGTCGATGAAAGCGCTGTTCTTGTGCTGATAGGCAGCGGTTCAGAAAAGAAAAAACTCATGGATCTAAGCATCAGAATGAATCTGCAGGATAGAGTATTTTTCACCGGTCCTTTCCCGCATGATGAACTTATAAGATATACTGCTTGTGCTTATCTTGGTCTGTGTCTGATAAAAAATTTCGGAAAAAGCTATTATTACTCAACCCCGAATAAAATGTTCGAGCTCATACAGGCACAAGTACCCCAGATTTCTTCTGACTTTCCGGAGATGAGCAGATTTGTTAAAGGATATGAAGTGGGCGAAGTTATTGATCCCGAAAATTCCGAACTTATATCGGCAACTATTAACAAACTGATCGTGGATGTTTCAACATACGGGAATTACAAAAAGAACTGTTCCAGAGCTTCAGAAGAGCTGGTATGGGAGAACATCGAATCGGACCTGATAAAATTCTGCTCGTAATTCTTCACTTTTTTAATGACAAGATAATAAAATATAATTATATTCTACAGGTAATAGTGATGTGTAAAGTTAAAGAGGGGATGAGTTGAACAGTAAATATTTTAATATCGTGAATGCGATAACGCTTTCGAGGGTAATTCTCACACTGATAGGCGTACTGCTTATATTCAGCGGTAACATCAAACTTCTTGTTGTCGCTTATATTATAATGAGCCTTTCAGAGGTTTCTGATATTATTGACGGCTATGTAGCAAGAAGGGACAAGCTTGTAACAGATCTGGGAAAAATACTCGATCCCCTTTCCGATTCTATCTCAAGATTTTTCTATTTCTTCGCTCTTGCCTATCACGGACTTTTTCCGATATGGTTCATGGTCTTCTTCTTCTTTAGAGATATTATAGTGGCTTATATTCGTATATTCGCCTCATTTTCAGGCACGGTCATGGGCGCAAGATTTTCCGGCAAGATAAAAGGCGGAGTCCAGTTCGCAGGGCAGTATCTTCTGATGTATGCCCTTATGATAAATACTGTACAGCATGGAACAAAATTATCACCGTCATTCCTGTTCTGGGCCACACTTATCGGAGTGGGAATAAACATACTCGTTGTTGTTTATTTCAGGATCAAAGGTGGGCTTCTGGCTACGATCCTGATACTGATGTCCGTACTTGGTATAATGCTGTACTCACTGAATTACGTGAATTTTACAGTAAACTACCTGACCACATTTACGATCTCATTCATAGTGATCAGCGTAACGCTTTATTCCCTCGTTGATTACCTGTACAGTCTGGATCCGGATATAAAAAAGAGGTATAATGTTATTACCGGGATATTACTCATAGTAATGATGTTCTTAATATCACCGTATTTTCTCGATCTGGTAAAAAATAAAATAGAAAGCGATGCGGTAGAAGTCGGCTGGAAAAGCTACGATATACCTGACATAGAAAAAACGGACGGTCTCAAGATCAGAGGCGTTATCAGCGTTGATGACAAGATTATAATCGCGGCCTCCAGAGTCAATGATCTTTCAAGGCTGTATGTATTCAGCGGTATGCAGAGCATTGAGGCTGAATTCTATGTTGATCTTCCGCACCCGATAACAAATGTCAAGGATATAGAGCAGATAGGGGATTTCATTTATCTGATAGATGACAATATAAACACTGTAATAGAACTTGACAAAAATGAACTTATACTGAACAAAAATGTGAAAATAACAAAGGAATTTTATACCGGTTTTACTTCGTCCGCTACTTTGTGCGCGGTTCAATTCAATTCGATGAATTATCTGGTAATAAATGATTATATTTTTTCAGGTAATCTGTATTTCTGCCTGATCGACGGTTTAAGCCAAAAAAGTGATCTTATAGTTCAGACGAACTTTAAGATAAAAAGCGAATTTTACATTAAGAACCTTTTTAGTAAGGACGGGTATTTGTATGTACTTACAAATAAAATAGGAAGGGATCTTATTTATCAGGTTGCTGCAGAGAGAGCCGTGTTCGGCGGAAACGTTCAGAGCGGAATTGTAAAAATTATTAAAGCTCCGGATACGGATCAGGTCGGTATCAGCCTTGTGAACGGCAGAATCGTTTCTTACGGGAACAGAAGCAAGAAAATATTTGTAGAAAACAAATAATTCCGGAGAGTGATTGAACACAAAAGTAGTATATGCGGATTTTGACGGTACCTTTGTTAAAGGCGATTCTTACATAAGATCGCTGCTTTTTTTCGCTGGGTACACAAAATTCTTGAAATCACTTCCTGAACTTATAATAATTGTTATCGGATATTTTTTTAAGGCTGTCTCGAGAGATGAAGCGAAAAAACGCAGTTTCAGGCTTATTTATAAAGGAATGGAGACTGAGCTCATAGAACGAAAGCTGAATGATTTTTACAATCAGATGCATGTTTTTCCTAAAGTTAAAAAAAAGATAAGCGAACTCAGAGATATCGGATGCAAAATAATCGTGGTCACGGCATCACCGGATATTTACATGAATTTCATGGCTGAAAAATTCGGCTTTGACGAATGTATATGCACCCAAACAGAGAAGAATGGACGTTTTTTAACCGGAAGGCTGATCGGTAATAACTGTAACTATTCCGAAAAAGTTTCGCGAATAAAAACATCTAAATACTATGATAAAGACGCTCAGATTATAGTTTTCGGCAATTCAAAAGGCGACGAAGAAATGTTTAAAATATCAACAGAGTTCTATTTTGTAGATAAAAGCGGAAATTTAAAAAAAGGCAGAACACCATGGTAAAAATAAGCTCAGCCGAATTCGCAAGATTTCAGAATAATATGAAAAAGGTAAAAATAGCTGTTGTCGGCGATGTAATGCTCGATATCTATTACTGGGGAAAAACTGAAAGGATATCTCCCGAAGCGCCCGTTCCGGTCGTTAATGTGACGGACGAGGAGATCAAACCGGGCGGAGCTGCCAATGTCGGGCTTAACATAAAGTCCCTTGGCGCTGATCCGGTAATGTTCGGAGTAATAGGCAGTGATCTTTACGGGCTTAATTTTATCGACAATCTGACCGAACACCGGATAAACGTGGAGAACATTATCGTTGACAAAAAAAGACCTACAACGGTAAAGACAAGAATACTGGCTTCAAACCAGCATGTAGTAAGGTTCGATAAAGAAAGTTCTGCCGATATCGGAAAAAAAACAGAGCAGAAACTTTTATCTCTGATAGAGAAAAAACTTGCAGCAACTGACGCAGTCATTTTCGAAGATTATAATAAGGGAATGCTTACACCGAATGTTATAAAATCGGTAATACAAATGGCTAAGGAAAGGAAAATAATGACGGCTGTAGATCCTAAGATAAAAAATTTCCAGTGCTACAAAGGAGTTACTCTCTTTAAGCCTAATTTGAGAGAAACCGAAGATATACTTAAACGCAGCATCAAAACAGAGAGCGAGATAGAAAAAGCAGGCATCGATCTTATGAATAAACTTGAACTTAATAATCTTGTCATTACCCTAAGCGACAGAGGAATGGCGGTTTTTGACCAGAACGCGATAATGTCAATAATTCCGGCCAGATCGACACGCATAGCCAATGTTTCGGGGGCAGGAGACACCGTTATCGCTACTCTTGTCAGCTATATGTGCGCTGGCGCATCTTTTGAAGCAGCCTGCACGATAGCTAATTATGCCGCATCGTTAGTAGTTGAGGATGTCAGTATTATTCCCGTTGATCCTAAACAGCTATACGATAGGCTGACTGAATCAAAAGTAATATACGGATAATAAAATGATAGTATCGTTGTCAGCCATAGAAACTATAAGAAAAGATAAGAAAAAAGAAGATATTACCGTTGTCTTTACCAACGGTGTTTTTGATGTAATTCACAGAGGGCATGTAGAATATTTGAAAAAAGCAAAAGAGTACGGAGATGTTCTGATAGTCGGAGTTAATTCAGATAATTCTGTAAAAAGACTGAAAGGAGACTCGAGACCGATAAACTGCGAATCAGACCGTCTGATAGTTGTGGATTCTCTAAAACCGGTTGATTACACCGTTCTTTTCGATTCGGATACCCCTTACGATATAATCAGGAGTTTGATCCCTGACATTCTTGTTAAAGGCGCAGATTACGATCCTCTGATCACAGATACCCGAGACAAAAGATACATAGTAGGATCAGATATTGTTAAGGCATCGGGCGGTAAAGTGATCACGGTAGAACTAATTCCCGGCCGCTCCTCGACGGCTACAATAAATAAATTACGGCAGAAATGATGAAACTTTTATCAAGATTTATAAATACATTTAAGCTGATTATCTCTTTATTGATTCTGATGTCTATGCTCGGTTGCGCCTATTACAATATGTATTTTAATGCCAGAGAAAGCTACAATGAAGCGGAAAAAAAGAGAAAAGAAACAAATACTAAAGACAAGGCATTGTACGAAAACAGTTTAAAAGAACTTTCGAAGATACTTGAATTCTATCCTGAAAGCAAATGGGTGGACGATGCGCTTCTGATGATGGGGCTTTGCTATCTGCGACAGGAAGAGTATGATAAGGCGAAAAGAAAATTTAATGAGCTGATAATCAATTATCCCGGAACAGATCTTACAGACAAGGCCAGATTACATTTAGCTGAAGTTGAAATAGCTTTAAAAAATTTCGACGAAGCGCGAATTCTGATGGAAGGCATCAGGACTGAAGATATCGAGATCGAACAGCATGAACTTTTAAAACTGAACGCTGAAATGAATCTTTCAATGGGGGACAGCTTATCATCACTTGAACTTTATGTAAAAGCTTCAGAATCGGCTGAAGGACCTGCGGTTACAATTTCGCTGCTCGAAACTGCGTCCTTATTGGCTGATAAACTTGGCGAATATCAAACATCCGCAGATCTCAACAGAAAACTGTTCGAACTTTATACAGAGAGAGAAAAAAAATTCAATGCCATGGTCAAATATGCTGAATCTCTAGATAAACTGAATAGAAATGATGAAGCTGTAAAGCTGCTTGAAGATCTGACTGCAAATGAAGAATATGCACTGTATTCCCTTTCCGGAGACGTAAAGCTTGCGGGATTTTATCTAAATAAGAAGGATACCGTAAAAAGCTACGAGAAACTGGATGAGATATTAAGGACGAATCCCAAAGACAAGAATAACGGTGCCGCTTTATCCGAAACAGCCTATTATTTCGGAGAATATTATTTCAGGTTAAAAAGAGATTTCAATTCTGCCGAAACCATGTATGATTCCAGCGGTTATTACGATAGAAAAAACGATTTCTTTCAAAAAGCTTTATATAAGACCAGTTTAATAAGAAATTACAGGAATCTTAGAAAAAAGACCGAATCTTTTTCAAGTCAGAAAGACAGTCTGGTCTCAAAAATATCCAGACTTGAGCTTAAACGCAAACTTAAAGACGAGACCGATGATGGATTTAAAAGCCTGACAAAAGACATTGATCAGGCTCAGAAACAGCTTAAAACGCTGATATCTTCAAATGTTGCGGATAAAATGACTTTTGCAGAGCTGCTTTATTATGAGCTGGACATGAAAGATACTGCTAAAGTATTGTTTAGCGAAGTTTCAAAAGAAACAATGTTCCCGCATAAAGCATCTAAAGCCATGCTCAGTCTGATTCTTTCTGACAGCCTGAAGTACGGCGGTTATGAAGATTCTCTCCTGTTCAATTATCCGAATACGGCCGGTGCGAATTATATAAGATTGAAAAGAGGTATAGAACCGGTAAACATTATCGAGGATTCCGCTAAATATTTTTTTAATATTTCATCCCAGAAATTTATTGATTCATTATACACCGAGGCTATGAACGAGTATTTAGAGATAGGAACAAAATATGATAAGAGTCCGGTGTCGCCTAAGGTATTACAGGCTGCCGGAATGATCGCTGAAAATTATCTGAAAGATTACAGTAAAGCTGCCGAGATCTACGCGATCCTGAAAGAAAAGCATCCTCGTA
>CALMWI010000065.1 GCA_937873545.1 uncultured bacterium
TAAGTATTTTATAGTTTCTATCGCGCTGTCTTCATCTCCGGAAGTCATATCCTGATAATTGATCTGAAGTCTGAAAAATCCCCAGCCGTCAAAGTGAACTCCTACGAAATATCCGTCGAGAGCAGGAACATAGTCAAGAATATCCTGCTTTGTCCAGAAAGTATTCGTGCCGGCGTTATAGAAAGCTCTTTCCATTTCATATGTAGGGTTGAAATATCCGAATAAGAATTCTCCGTCAGTGTGCCTGTATTCGGCTCTGAATGTGAACGGGCCGGAAACTATTCTGAAAGCCGGTGCTGAAAAACCCCATCCGTAACCGTCAATAGCCGCCATCTGTCCGTAAACATCTATTTTTACCGCATCGCCTTTGTAAAGCGGATAGCCGACATCGAGTCCCCATATCGCCAGGCTTGAAGTTCTGTTCTTGAAATTCTCAAGGTCTTCTTTTTTTAGCGAATCAGCCTCCGGCAGAAAATTAACGGCGTCGTCAGCGAAGCTTGAGTCATTACCGGAATGATACAGGTAGTAATCGTAATATGTCGAATAATCGTCATTGTCGGGAAATCTGTCTATCTCGTTCGGATATCCGTCGTCATCGTTATCCCTCAGTCCGTTGTACTCGTTGAAATCTACAGCCAGTGTAGCTCCTACGGCAAGTTCGCCCCATACTTTGTAGAACCCTCTTGTTCCAAGCAAAAGTCCCGGTTTATCGGTTAAAAGCTCTTTGTAATTGTTTATTAAAAGCTCTCCTCCGAATTTTTCGGTCTCGAAGCTCATTTCCATGCCGAGTCTTTTGTAAGCCGGATATTCGATCATATTGGAATAGCCGTCAACGATTATGTTATAACCGAGATAGCTGTAATCCAGTCCGCCCAGCCTGATGTAGAAAGGATCGCCTTTTCTTGCCCATCTTACATAGTATATCTTGTCCAGATAGTCCTCGAATTCGTCCCAGTCCTCTTCTCTTATATTTCCTTCTTCGTCGATAAGTATTTGGGCATCCAGTCCGAAACCCAGTTTGCCGATCGGAATATCGAGCCTCAACCCCAGCTGCTGATAATTTTTCCCGTCTATCGTAACAGCTCCGATTATCGCCGTTCCGGTTGTTTTTTCATCCGCCGTTGCGCCCGGATCCGCGGGCGTGTTGGCCAGACCCCCTCCGTCCGCCGGTGCGGCAGATCCAGGATCCTGAGAACAAAGCCCGGTCACGATAAATATCAGCAATAAAACCATATACTTCTTCATAATCCCTCCAAGAATTAATTTCTGAAACATTTTATGCAAGATACTGCCAATTATGCCTAAAGTCAATTAAATTTAAATATATTTGGGTAGGTCAACTATAAATCTGCTTCCTTCCCCGGGCTTGCTTTTCACTGTGATGCTTCCCCTGTTGATATCTAAGAATTCCTTTACGAGTATCAGTCCCAGACCCGTGCCTTTCTCGTCGTTGGTCCCTGGGGTTGTGAAAGTTTCGGATACTTTGAACAGTTTATTAATATTCTCTTTGCTTATACCTATTCCGTTGTCCTCTATTGTAAGCCTTACCCGCCCCTTCCGGCCGGTTACAGAAAGTTTTATCAGCCCTTTATTATAGGTGAACTTTATCGCATTGGCGATAAGATTACGCACTATAGTGTCTGTCATGTTCCTGTCCGCGATGACGAAGCAGTCCTTTGCGAATTTTACTTCGATCGTTATCTCTTTTGCGTGCAGGTTATTTTTTAGAAGCTCAAGGTTGCTCTTTACTGTTTCAGACATATCGACCTTTTCAGGCTTGTAATCGATCTCGCCCGATTGAGTTTTGACCCAGGCGAAAAGGTTGTCCATAAGCTTTAGGAGACGCTCGGATGAACCTAAGATCATGCCCACATAATTCTTCCTTTTCTTTTCCTCTATCCTGTCATAGAACTTATCAAGAAAGTCAGCTGTTGAATGTATAGCCGTGAATGGATTTAAAAGATCGTGATGGATTATCCTGAAAAATTTGTCTTTTGTGGCGTTGAGGGTCAGAAGTTCTTCCGATCTCAGCCTGTAAAGCTCCGTTTCCTTTTCCTTTTTCTCAGTTTCATACTTAATCTGCATCTCGAAGATCCTGCTGTGCGACTCTTCAGAAAATATTCTGTCTTTAAGAATATGCATTTTCTTAAAGTACTCAAGAGAGTTTTTAAAGTCACCTTTCTTTTCGTAAGCCTCAGAAAGTGTTCCGTAAAAACTAAGCAGATGGCTGTTTGAATTTATCGCGCCGGCTATCTGCTCTCCCTCGAGGGCTTTTTCTAGCGCGATGTCTTCTTTTCCGTTTTCCAGATAATGGGTCGCTATATTTGTCAGCGCTGTAGCCATCCCCTTTTTATATTCTGCCTTCAGACTTACGTCATAAGATTCCAGAAAAGACCCGAGAGATTTATCAGGATCGTTCTTATACTTCCATGAAAGCCCGATGTTGTTAAGTTCTCTTGCCAGGGCATGATCGTTGTTTATTTCCCTGTCTATCTCGATAGCCATACCAAAATATTCAAGAGCTTTGTCATAATCCTTCAGATTGTTATAAATAAGCCCGATGTTATTGTATGAAGTGGATATGCTCGACTTCTCTCCGTGTTTGAGCTTCAGTTCGAGTGCTTTCTCGTAATATTCCAAGGCCTTTTTGAACTGCTTGAGCCTGAAAAGTATGATGCCGATATTGTTGTAACCGAACGAAAGGCTCCTGTCGTCTTTCATTTTTTCAGCTATGCTTATGGATTCAAAAAAATACTTCTGCGCCATTTCGTAGTCGCATATATTGAAGCTGGCGTTCCCGAGCAGATTTAATGCTCCGTACTGGCCTTTCAGATAGCCTATCTCTTCGGAACGGTGAAGAAGAAAACTGCCGGTCTCCACTATCCTGCCGTAGCTGTTCTGACTGAAATTCTTCTGAGATTCCTCTTTCAGGCTTTTTATTGTATCGTCTATTTCTTTTTTTAATCTTTCCATACTCCCCGCCGGAAATGATTACCGAATATAACTATTCAGATATATTTTGACAAGAAATTAGTTTACCGTGACCGGGAAATTTGATTTACTTCCCGCTTACCGCCGTCACATAGTAGAAATATTTACTGTCTGTAAGAGCGCTTTCATCTGCATAATAAAGTCCTGATGTATTTCCGATAAGAACATATCCCGTGTACGGGTCGGCAGATCTGAATATATTATAAGAACCCGCATCGGTAACCGGACTCCAGTTCAGATGAGTAATGTCCTCCGACCTAACAATAGTTATATTGCCGGGAGGCAGAAGAACTAGAGGATCGTAAAGATAATAATATTCGTATGCGCCTATATCGGATATACCGGGTTCGCCTGTTCTGGATATATGTCGCGGAAATCCTACATTTCTTATATCGAATTCGGTTTCCGCATTATACGTATCGTTTCCGGCATCTATGCAGGGCGAAGCGCTGGTCAGTCTGAAATCGCTGCCGGCCGGATCAGCAAAGATCGGATCTGTATGAATATTGAACACTCCCTCTGTTATAATGCCTCCGCCGCTGATCTCGCTTTCCTGAAAATCGTAGCAGGAATAATTCATTTCCATGGTGCATGACGGATCAATGTAGACCATTATCGAATCAGCCGGGTCATGCCATGTTATGCATGCGTAATCCTTCAGATTTGAGACCGATTGCGAATAAGGACCTGAGGGAACATTCGCCTTTCCTTTCATCCCGGATTTAAGTATTGTTGTACAGTTGGTAGAAGTTAGATTAGAATGATCATTATAGCTGGAACCTCCCTTTTCAGAAGCGGTATTATTACAAACAAGGGAATTCTCCATGGTTATCGTTGAGCTTTCCATATTGCATAATCCTCCTCCGACCCGTGCGGTGTTCTTCGCTATTGTCAAAGACAGCATACTGGTTTCGGCGCTGTTGTTCAGCATTCCGCCGCCCGTATCCGCGCTGTTCATTTCAACCGTACAGTATTTATAGTACGTCTGCGAAAAATTATTAAAAACACCGCCGCCGAAAGTAGCTGTGTTGCCGGCCACTGTGCAATACTTTATTTCTTGAGCAAGAAGATTGTTTACGATCCCCCCGCCGTACGATACGGCAGAATTCACGCTTATATTACTGCTCGTGATCGCAGGACTGGAAAGCAGGTTGTAAATTCCCCCGCCGTCCGCCGTTGCATGATTATCTGTTACATGACATAAACTTATGAGAGCATCGGACGTTTCTTCGTTGCATATCCCGCCTCCCGTCGATGCCGTATTATAATTTATGCTGCAGATCTCTAACACCGGACTTGAGAAATAATTATATATTCCACCGCCTCTCAGTGCACGGCATCGGGTTATTATGCAATTTTTGATGACGGGACTCGAATGTTCATTTAATATTCCGCCGCCGTTAAATTCAGTGCTGTAACCGTCCTGAATGGTAAAACCGTCTAAAATAGCCGTATTGTCTATATCGGGATTCTGATCGGGGTTATATATCACATGATAGCAGTTATCTGTGTTGACGCCCGCAATTCCTATATCGCCCGAAAGAATACAGATGTTGGTATTAAAATTCCTCTCGGTCACGAGCAATTCTACACCTGTAAAACCGCCGTAAACCTTTACGCCGTTCTTCAGCCGGAAATGCTTTCCGCGGTCGCCCAACCCGAGACCGTAATCAAAGGTCGGATAATAAGTACCTTTCGCCACCCAGATCTCCTGACCCGGCAGGGCTGCGAACAAAGCGCTTTCCAATTGTACATAAGCGTTCGCCCATGTTTTACCGTTATTGTTCCCGGTCGCTGATGCGTTAACATAGAGTACCGTCCCTGAGAATAGACCCGATACAGTTAGAAGAATTATTATCAGCGTCGTTTTCATATACATCCTCCCCAAAAAAAATCTTTTAAATTTAGCATACTTTGTAAAATGAATCAATATAAAAAAAATATTTCTGTATTCTAAAAAAATACTTGACCCTCCCGCGGCAGGAATGTTTATATTGTACCCCGTAAGCTTACAAAAGGAGAAGTACGATGCTGAAAATAGGCGAATTCTCAAAACTCTGCAGAGTGACTGTGAAGACCCTGCGCTACTATGACGAGATCGATCTCTTAAAACCGGACATGATCAGCCGGGAGAACGGATACAGGTTTTACCGGCCGGAAAAACTTGCCGCCGTATCTGAGATACAGTCATTGAAGGACATGGGATTTTCGCTCGAGGAGATATCGCGGATAATGAAAGACAGGCTGATTCCGGGTCAGCTGATCGTTCTGCTCTCCGAGAAACAGAAACTGCTTGAGGAGAACATCCGGGCTGGCCAAAACAGCATAACTAAGATCGAAACATGGAAGAACGAACTTAAAAAGGAGCTTAAAATGGAAAAAGTGACAATAAAACAACTACCGGATATCATCGCAGCGACATATAGAAAGATAATACCGGACTTTAATTACCTTTTTACGATGGCACCGGAGATGGGTGATAAAATGAGAAAACACGGAGTAGTATGCAGAGAACCCGCCTACTGTTTTAACATCTATCACGATCCTGAATGTAAGGATAAAGACATCGATGTAGAGATAGTCGAAGCAGTAGTGAAAAAACTGCCTGACGCTGACGGCATCATATATAAAGAAATGAAAGGATGTAAAAAAGCGGCCTGTATTTATCACAGGGGTCCGTACGAGAATTTCGGGAGAACATATTCGGCTGTTTTCAAATGGATCGAAGATAATAATCTTGAGATCATAGGTCAGCCGAGGGAATCTTATATCGACGGATGCTGGAATAAAGAGGATCCTAATGAATGGCTGACTGAGATTCAGGTGCCGGTTAAATGAAAAAGGGCGGAATTTTCCGCCCTTCAATTTCAACTGGCGACAATTTGTCACCGTTTCACTTACAC
>CALMWI010000066.1 GCA_937873545.1 uncultured bacterium
ACATCACGAAGGCGATTGTAAAAAAGCAAAACATAATTTTCTTCATAGTTTGTCTCCCGCTTCTTTATTTTAATTCTGTTTTTTCTTTCTTTTGTGTCTGATATTCAATTCCAGACTCTTCGGATTTTCCGAAAGCTGCCGGATGCAGATAATAACCTTTTTCATTACTTTTTTTGTCAGTCACATTTACTATCGGATTCGCCTTTGCGTAATTATCGTTTCTTACAGCAGAGATCATCCAGGAAACTTTCATTCCTGAAGCTCCGCCAGATATTTCAAAACAATTTTCAGAAATCTCTTTTGATATATATAAATTCGGCCCGGGTGCTCCGATAGCGGTAAGCTGATATTTATAATCTGTATTTGCGGCTTCGAACCATTCAGGAAGTTTAACCAAAGCCCTGCCTTCTGAATCTAGAACAACATTTCCGTTAATTATGTTTGTCATTTCATCGCTTGCGACACTAGAAAATGTTAGTAGCTTATTTTCCGGGTCAATAGGATGGTCCATTTTAAACTCGGTATATGCATTGGCAGAGACCGTTCCTGTAACATAAACATTTCCTGAAAAATAACCTGCCCACGCTGTCGCTCCTCCGTTGGCTGATGCATAAACCCCGTACCTGGTTCCCGTGCCTACACCAGAGGAATAACCATACAACGCATAACCTGTACCTGAAGCTATACTTGTAATACCCTGCACACCCATCCACTTGCCTTCGCCTTTAACTCCTATTCCATAATTGTCAGTAACTGCATGTTTACCATAAACTCCAGGCGTATCATTGGTTGTTGTAATCTCTTCAGATGTAAAATTTCCGTTCACTTTAATCATATTGTTATCGAACTCACCATAGATCAGAGGGGTAGATGAATTTGAGTTGTCAATATAAAGTTTATTCGATCCGGTTTCGTTATATCCGGTCTGGTATCCGAGAAAAATATTGCCTGACCCGCTCAGGTTATTGTAGCCGGTTTCAGATCCAAGAGTAACATTATGGTTCCCTGTAGTGTTTCTATACATACTTAAACTTCCTACAAGAGTGTTTCTGCTGGTTGTACAGGCATTTCCGGCATAACCTCCGATAAATACATTCTGGCTTGAACCTGTAAATGATTCACCAGCCATGTTCCCGATGCATATATTATCAAAACCGTCCAGATTACTGTATCCTGTTCTTGTACCTAAAAATACATTCATACTACCATATGGAGGAAGATCATCGGAATCTGTGTTAAATCCTGCATAACTTCCTATAAAAATGTTATCGCTTGAATGGATATTCTTATTTCCTGCACTGAATCCCAAAAAGATGTTATCGCTCCCTATCTCGTTTAATACCCCCGCATAGTTACCCATGAAGACATTGTTTATACCCCATGAATTTGGATAGTAAATTTGAGTGTTCATCCCTGCTTGTAAACCTAAAAACAGATTGTCAGGGCTAAAATTAGTGTATCTTTGTCCAAGGTCGCCCTCTCTCATAGTTGCTGATCCGGTACCTACTTCAAGTACATTTGTAAGACCTTTTTTTGAAGATGAAGTAGTCACGCTAAATGTTCTTGAAAGCCCTTTAGCGCTACTGATATTAGCCTGGATAGCACTGGAACTTATAACCATAAGCGTATCGCCCTGATTCATTACCCTGAGTCCATCGGAAGAAACATCAAGCACCTTATTGTTCGAAGAATCTTTTACCTCGAAAAGCGTTTCTGCGTTTAATATTGCCGCAAACAGTAATAAAATTGTTAGGTTTTTCACTTTATCCTCCGTTTTTAGAACTACTTTTCAATCTCAAGCTTTTTAAGCCTCTTTTCAAGGTCTTCGATCTTTCTTTGTTGATCCTGTACAACTTTCAGAAGCATTACATTGATTTTTTGGTAATCCACACCTTCAACCTCACCTTTATCATTATAAACAGCCAGTGCAGGATCTATTTTTTCTATGTCTTCCGCGATCAAACCGTAATCAGCTTTATTTTCAGTCGCTGACTTTTCGTTCCATTTAAAACTGACAGGCTGAAGCTTCATGAATTTATTAATATCAGCATTAAGGGGCAAAATATCTTTCTTGTACTTTTTACTCGAAGAAAATTTAACTAATTCTCCTCCAGATGTAATATAAAGATCAGTTCCGGTCCCGGTTGCAAGGTAAGGCATTAAAACACTTCCGGTACTTCTTAAAGTAACTTTTTCACTCCATCCCCCGTACGCAGACGCGAATTTTGCAATATTTGCCGTAGTGCTTGTTGAATTCTTCTGCTCGGCATAAAGAGCGACATCGGTTGAAGTTGCAAACACAGCAAGACCTATCCCTGCAGTGTTAGTGTTTTCAAAATAGCCTGCGGCTCCTGTTATTCCTGAACCGGCATTAATCACTTTTAGACGGTTTGTGCCTGGTGCGTTTGTTCCGAGCCCGACATTATTTGTGCTGAAATCGCCATATATAAGAGGTGTATTTGTATTTGAATTAGCTATATACAACTTATTCGATATGCTGCCGGAAGCACTCCCGGCATTATATCCGATGAAGACATTTCCGTCTCCGGTTCTTTGGGTAGCGGAATTTCTGCCTGCGTTATAACCGATGAATGTGTTATTATCCCCAACGAAATATTCGCCTGCATATGCTCCCATCATTGTATTGCCTGAATTAGCCTGAATATAAAATCCGCAGTCTGCACCGACTACAGTATTATAATATCCCGTTGAAGTAATTCCTGCGTTATAACCGAA
Source organism: uncultured bacterium (assembly GCA_937873545.1). GTDB lineage: Bacteria > UBA4055 > UBA4055 > UBA4055 > UBA4055 > UBA12480. The sequence goes on from CALMWI010000066.1 coordinate 2,737, forward strand.
TAATGAATTGTATCCTCCGGAAATGTTAGCCTGACCGGATTGTGAACCCACAAAAGTATTTTTCTGTCCTCCATTGTTTAGCTGACCCGCTTTGTCACCTACGAATAAATTAAAATATCCTGTAGTATTGTCCCTGCCGCTTTCATTTCCGATAAAAATATTAAATTTACCTTCCCATGTTGTTTGATCTCCGGGATTAAACGGGTTAGGATTCGGGACAGTATTTTGACCGGAATTTAATCCGAAAAACAGGTTTAAAGGGCTAAAATCTGTATATTTTCCGTCTATACTGCTCATATTAGTATAATTTGTACCTATTTCAAGAGCATTTGCGAGTCCTTTTTTTGAAGATGATGTAGTTACGCTAAATGTTCTTGAAAGCCCTTTTGCGCTGCTGATATTAGCCTGGATAGCACTGGAACTTATAACCATCAGAGTATCACCCAAGTTCATTACTCTGAGCCCGTCCGTAGAGACATCAAGAACTTTGTTATTCGATGCGTCTTTGACCTCAAAAAGAGTTTCTGCAGATAAAGAAAACACCGTAGATAGGATCATGAGCATAATTATGTATTTCATCTGAGCCTCCGATAATTATAAACTCTTATTTCGCTTTTAATATCTCAATTTCTTTTTTTAAGTCGTCAATCATTTTCTGCTGATCCTGTAAAGCTTTCAGCATAGGAGTTATAAGACTGCTGTAATTTACTGTTTCTGCCGATCCGTCCTGATTGTATTTTATGAAAGATGGATTTATTTTCTCCACTTCTTCAGCTATCAGTCCGTATTCTTTTTTGTTGGTTTCGTCGGTTTTATAGCTATAATTTACAGGTCTTAATTTATATAACCACGATACATTTTCCATATCGCGGATACCTTTTTTATAACGTTCGGATGATGATAAATACCCGATCTTACCAGTATTATCAACATAAAGATCTGAGTAAGTTAAACCCACTGCCGTACTATAAACTAACGGTGCGGTAATAGTGCCGTCAATAAAAGCATTGCTTGTTACCCAGAGCGCGTCATATATTGAAAACGCATATGCTTTTGAAGTGCTGTTAACCATTCCGCCCTGATAAACATAATTTGTGGGAGTTGCTCCCGATCCCGGGTCAGACAGTATTCTCATAAAAGTGCCGTCCATGGTTGTTGTACTTGTTCCTAAAGTTCCGCTAATATCAGCATCACCATTTACATCGAGTCCTCCCACAGTAGCTAAATTAAGAACATCAAAATCACCGTTGACCTTAACATAATCACCATCGAACTCACCGTAAATAAGAGGGCTGGTCGTACTTGAATTGTCAATATAAAGCTTATTTGATCCAGTTTCTCCATATCCCGCCTGATAACCTAAAAACACATTGCCGGTACCGATAGCATTGCTGTATCCGCTCTGGTATCCCAGATAAGAATTATTGGACCCTGTCGTGTTTGAATATCCGCTCCTGTATCCGAAAAAAGAATTATTGCTGAAGCTGTTTCCTGGAGTTCCTCTGCCTGCTTCAAAACCGAAAACAGAGTTGCCGCTGCCTGTCTGATTTGTCCTTCCGCTTTCTGCTCCGAATGATGAATTATAATTCCCGGTTGTAATTGAAGCTCCGGCTGAATAACCTGCCGATGTGTTATAGTCTCCTTCTGTATTTGCAAATCCTGCATTGTTGCCGAACATTGAGTTGCAGAAACCGGAAGTGTTTGCCGTTCCGCTTGCTTCACCTACGAATGTATTTCCCCATCCTGTTGAGTTCAATATTCCTGATTCGTATCCTATAAAAATATTTCTGCTTCCTGATGTGTTTTGGACACCGCAATTATAACCTATGAAAACATTATAATTGCCGTCGTAATTGTTATATCCTGCTTTATTCCCGATAAACACATTCATTCTGCCTGAATAATTGGAATATCCTGACTCCTGCCCCATAAAGCAGTTGTTGTAGCCTGATAGATTTGAATATCCTGATTTGTATCCCACAAACACATTTGACGCGCCTGTTGTGTTCGTAAATCCGCTTAGATTTCCGACGAATACATTATTTTCTCCTAAAGTAGGATTTATCGGAGTAGTGTTTGCTCCTGAATTCAGTCCTAGAAATATATTTTCCGGACTAAAATCAGTGTAACTGTATCCTGCGCTTCCTTCGCGCATTTCTGTTGAATTTGAATTTACATGTAGAAAATTTGTCGTAACACTTTTTATACCAGAGTTTAAGGCAGAAACCCCGAAGCCTGAACCGGTATCACTAATCCAGAATCTTGTGCTATCTGAAGTAAGTTTCATTAGATCTGTCACGGTGCCTTTTGAAGCCGATGTAGTGACACTGAAAGATCTTGAAAGCCCTTTAGAGCTTTCGAGGTTCGCTTTTATCTCGCTGGAGCTTATTACCATCAGGGTATCCCCAAGATTCATTACTCTTAGCCCATCAGTAGATATATCCAAAACTTTGTTGTTTGAAGCATCCTTGACCTCGAATAATGTCTCAGCCTGTAAAGTTAATGCTACAGTTATAATTATCAGCAGATATTTTTCGATCATTTAATTCTCCTGCATAATTTAATTCTTTTTGAGCAATTCGATCTCTTTTTTCATTTCTTCGATAATCTGCTGCTGCTCCTGAACAGCTTTTACCAGCACAGGTATCAGCTGATCATAGTTCAAAGCTTTATATTGACCTTTGGTGACTATCTTTTCGCCAGTTTCAGGATCATAATCTATATCATCATTGACGACAGCTTCCGGAATTACTTCTTCGACTTCCTGAGCTATCAGTCCCAGTCTTATTCTGTTATCGGGGGATATTTCTTTTTTGTATCTATAACTAACTGGTCTGAGTTTTAACAGATCCTGAAGTCCATGATTAATTGTTTTTATCTCGTCTTTAGTGTTTCTGTCTGAATAAGTAATATGGTCCAATGCTACTACATCATCCCAATATTCATTTATCGTATTATTGCCCAGATCGTAACCGCCCGTCGATCCCAGATATGGAACTACATCTCCGTTCAATCCAAGATTTGAGCTCCCCATATCGGCTATCTGAAGATTTTTTACTAAAAGCGTCCCGTTAATTCTAAGTACATCAGAAGCAAAATCACCAAATATTAAGGACGTTGTTACATTGGCAGAATCCGCATTGTCTATCATAAGCTTGTTAGATCCAACATTATTGTATCCGACCTTATAACCTAAAAAGACATTACCGGTATTAGCTGCGTTGCCATATCCGGAGTATGAACCTATAAACACATTATTGCTAGCACTAGTACTGGCGTAACAGCCTGCACCCCTACCTATCATTACATTTTCATTACCTGTCGTGAACACCTGCCCGGCATATGTACCGAGACAAACATTTCCAAATCCGGAAGTATTAGCGCTACCTGCGTTGTTCCCGACAAAAAGATTTTCATAACCTGAAATATTGTTTAATCCTGATTGCCACCCTAAAAACAAGCTGTTCGAACCTGTTGTATTATCCTGCCCGCTCATATACCCCATGAACTGGTTGTTATTACCGGTAGTATTTGCATAACCTGCCTGATAGCCTACAAAAATATTATTATCCCCGTCAGTAGTATTGAAACCCGACTGATAGCCAATATTTATGTTACTGTTTCCATCCGTCAGATTGTAACCGCTCTGGTAACCAAATGCCACGTTATAATCTCCAGTTGCATTAAAATATCCCGCATCTGAACCCATAAATATATTATTTGTACCGTTGTTCGTAGTGTGACCGGCTCGGTATCCCATAAAAATATTATTTGTACCGCTGCTCAAATAATAACCGGCTTCGTGCCCAAAAGCGCAGTTGTAATTACCGGTAAGATTATTCATACCTGATTGATAACCATAGAAAGAGTTGTGATGACCTCCGATATTTTCTGCACCTGACATATACCCTGTGAAAGTATTAAAATAACCTGAAGTATTTGATTCTCCTGCGTAATTTCCAATAAACAGGTTATAGAGACCCGAATAAGAGAATGGAACTCCGATAGTTGTAGAAATTCCTGCTTTCAAGCCTATAAAAATATTTTTTGGGCTGAAATCTGTGTACCGGTCGCCGGAAACACCCTCTCGCATTTCTGTATTAGCATTCGAAACTTTCAGAAAATTAGTTGCTACGCTTTTTTCTTTGGCAGCCGACTGACTTGACACTCCAAAGCCTGATCCTGTATCACTTATCCAGAATCTTGTGCTGTCCCCTGTCAGTCTCATTAAATCATTCTCTGAACCTTTTGAAGATGATGTAGTTACGCTGAAAGATCTGGACAATCCTTTACTGTTGTCCAGCACGGCTTTAATTTCGCTTGAACTGATAACCATTAGTGTGTCACCCATGTTCAATATTCTGAGGCCATCCGTTGAGACATCTAACACTTTGTTATTTGACGCATCTTTAACCTCAAAAAGTGTTTCTGCTGTTAAGATTGAGGTTAGAATTACAAATAATGAAAATAGCTTATTCATTTTATTTCTCCCTGCTGTTTTTCAGCATCTTTTCTATAGTTTCCAATCTGATTTTTAAGGATTCATTTTCCATTTTCAGCTCTTTGACTGCTTCTATAAGAACCGGCACAAGATCATTGTAAGAAACAGCTTTATAACCGTCACTGTCGGTTGAAACTGCCTCTGGTATCACTTTCTCCAGGTCCTGAGCGATAACCCCATAATGCTGTCCGTCTGAAAACCCTTTATCGGCAAATTCATCTTTCCGCCATTCATATTTAACGCCGTCGATTCCACTTATCTTCTCAAGGGCATGATCAATTCCTGTAATGTTTTTCTTGAAACGCCTGTCTGATGTTGACCATGTTCCAGTGGCATAAGCGGATCCTGCTACATAAAGCATATAAGTGCTGTTGTAACCTGAGTTCCCGATTGTAACCCTGTCAGCGAAGTAATTATACAGTGCACCGTAACCCCAGCTGAAATAATTCTGAAGAGAAGGATTTTGTCCCATCCAGATCGCTTCAAGACCATCCACTCTGAGAGCTTCGTCTGAAGCTCCGTTAATATCCAGCACGCCGCCGATATTTGCACCTGCATCAAAAAAAGTATTGCCTGTAACCCATAATGCATCATATATTGATAACGCATATTGTTTTGCAGTGCTTCCTGCGGCCCCCTGATATAAATAATTTGTCGGAACTGTGCCTGACCCGGGATTTGTCGTCATTTTCATGAAAGTTCCGTTAATCGTAGTATTTCCCGCTATGGTCAGCGTCCCGTTCAGGGTAGTATTATCTGCGACAGTCAGCGTTCCGCCTGTGCTCATATTGTTCGCAGAATAGAGTGTCCCGTAAATTTTAACTTCATCAGTATTAAAATCGCCCCATATTAGCGGAGTTGACAATTTTGAATTCTCAATGTAGAGTTTATTTGAACCAGTTTCATTAAAACCGGCCTGATTTCCGATAAAAACATTGCCTATACCTGTTTGATTCTCAATACCTGCATCGTGACCGATGACAACATTGTGATTTGCAGTTGTACCTGACCATCCAGCCCTGTTACCAAGATAGATATTGTAATTCCCTGTAGTATTTGAGTACCCGCTCTCTCCGCCTATAAAAATATTTCTTGTTGCATCGCCGGGCAATATGCCGTAAGAATTAAATCCTGCCTGAAAACCTATTAATGTGTTATGTACATTGTATTGCTCCCACCCAGATATTGTGGGAGCCAGCCTAAACCCTGCTCCCTGACCGATCAAAGTATTGTATCTTGAAATATTTGTGGTCAAAGTATCAACCTCATTACTTTTTGTAGAAATTCCGAAACCTCTGCCTGTATCGTTTATCCAGAACCTGGTACTGTCTCCGGTTAGCCGCATTATATTATCGGATACTCCCTTTGCTGATGCCTGAGCCTCTACACCAAATCCCGACCCGGTATCGCTGATCCAGAATCTAGTACTGTCGGATGTTAATTTCATTAAATCCGTTCCAGTACCTTTTGAAGCTGATGTACTCACGCTGAACGACCTAGAAAGTCCTTTACTGTTTTCAAGCACTGCTTTTATCTCACTAGAACTTATTACCATCAGAGTGTCGCCCAAATTCATTACTCGAAGTCCGTCCGTTGACACATCCAGAACCTTATTGTTTAAAGCATCTTTGACTTCAAACAGAGTTTCTGAATGAAGAAAAGTCCCTGTGAATATCAAAACCGGGATAAGTGAATTTGTAATTTTTCTCATTTCGTCCTCCCTATTTCCAATACATCCGACCAAAGTAAATATATATTAATAAAACTAAATAAATGTGATTTAGGCCACTATTTCACCTTTTTTTTGAAAAATATTTTTCCAATTGGGATTTGCCTTTTTCAATATATTCTGCAAATCCTATTTCTTGAGCTGTGGAAAGACCTTCATTAAAACAAGTCAATGCCAAATCTTGCTCCTCAGATAGAAAATAAGCTTCCCCAAGCTCGATCAGACCCTCTGCTAAAGTGTGTTTGAATGAATACTTTTTTGATATTTCCACACCTTTCTTATATTCGGCTTGGGATTTTATAA
>CALMWI010000067.1 GCA_937873545.1 uncultured bacterium
AAAGTATATAAAGGATATCAAGGACCATTGCAGTGAAAAGCAGCCATAAAACAGGGTTAATCAACATTTAAGAAAATCGGTTATAGTTTTATAAACTGATTCGGGAGATATATTTCTCATGCATTTAAAATGACCTCTGGGACATTTCTTTCTTCCGAAATGTGTACACGGTCTGCATTTTAGATCGTTCACTTCAACAGCTATGAAACCAGTTGAATAAGGAAAAAAACCCAGTTCTTCTGTTGTACAACCGAATATAGCGACAGTTTTCTTTTTAAAACATTCTGCAAGATGCATTGGTCCGTTATCGTTAGTGATGACGACCTGAGCGTATTTTATAACTGCGGCAGTTTCTTCCAGACTGAGTTTTCCTGTCAGATTTACACACTTCCCGTTTTTTTCCCCGCATATAAATCTGCCTGTCATTTCTTCAAACTCTCCTTTACCGACAACAATTATTTTCTTGAATTTATTGTCCAGAAACATTATTTCCGCAAGATCTTTAAAATATTCTTTAGGCCACATTTTGGTTAAATAACTTGCTCCGGGAATAAAGACTGCATAGGGTTCTTTTTTCAGACTGTATTTGGCTACGGTTGCAGTCTCGCGGTCCGTATCGGGGAAAAAACTAAGATCCCACTTTTCAGGAGTTTGGATTCCCGATTTGTTGAGAGCTGAAAAATACATTTTTGTTGCTGGTATTATATCGTATTTCCTTTTAAAAAAAACAAGCAGAAATCTTTCTATTACCCTTTTATTGTACCGGAACACATTTCTGAGACCCCTTGTCAGAAAATATGTTTTGGAATTTTTGTGCAGGTCAAAAATTAAATCGTATTCTGACGATCTTATATTTTTTCTTATTTCTTTAAGGTTTTCGCCTTTTTCAAAAGCAATAATTTTGTCAATGTTCGGATTGTTCCTTAATGTCTCTTCAAAATTTTTATACACTACCCAGTGTATCTCTGATCCTGGATAGGTTTTCTTTAGAACTTCTGGTACCGGAGTGGCCAGAAGGATATCACCCATCGAAGAGAGTCTCAAAATTAGAATTTTCAAATTACGCTCCGATATTCATTAAATAAAAATGCGACGGGATCCGTCGCATTAATACTATATTCGATACATTTATCTATATAGTTTTTACATCCTGTGCTTGAGGACCCTTGTCGTTTTCGATTACGCTGAATTCTACTTTCTGACCGTCTTGAAGTGTCTTAAAACCGTCATTTTTAATTGCAGAATAATGGACGAAAATGTCTCTTCCGCCGTCAGTTGTGATGAATCCGTATCCTTTGGAAGAATCGAACCATTTCACAGAACCAGTTTCACGCTCTGTCATTTTTGCTACCTCCTAATTAAAAATTTGAATTTGGATCAGAAAGCTGACGGGAGTTTTAACCCTCCGTAAGCACTCAGTCCACACATGGAAAACCATGATGACAGAATTTAATACAATATTATTATTTGCGCAACACAAATATTCACTTTCATTCAATTAATTTTAATTTGTATATTTTAACATTGATTTTTACAAAATATTTCACTAATTTATTGATAAAGGTCAAATCCTTTTTTAAAAAAAGCGATAATTACATAGGAGCGTTTCATGAAAAAATATTTGCTGACTTTGTTAACGCTTGTTCTTTGTGCTTCCGGAATTGCTCAGGAATCTGAACTTGAAAAATACAAAAAAATGCAGCAGGAAGATATAAATCAGTGGAAACAGGAACGCGATGCTGAGCTTGATGCCTATAAAGCGAGAGTTGAAAAAGAGAGAAAAGAATGGCAGGAATATGTAAAAAGCGTAAGAGGAAAATGGGGGGAATTCTCAGATACCACCCCTAAAACATGGTCGAATTACGGAAATGATCTTAATTCACTTGGAAAAGTGGATTTTGATAATAATAAAGTTGAGATCGCCGCCCTTGTTGAAACCGATGACCCCAAAAAAGCGGAAGCATTAATTGAAAAACAGCTTGAAATTCTTTTGAATGAAAAAGAACAGGGAACGAATAAGAGATTTATGGAAAATCAGATAGCTTTTGAAAAAGCCAAAGCTGAGGATGAGAAAAAATCTTTAGAAAAACAAAAAGAGTTCGATGATATGCGGATAAAAATCGAAAAAAAGGCTGCCGAAGATAAAAGAATTCTTGAAGAAAAACGGATCGCGGAGTTAAAGAAAATCGAAGCGGAAAAACTTGCCCTGGAAAAGAAAAAGGCTGATGAGCAGGCTCTTCTTGAGCAGGAAAAAAAGGCTCAGGAGGAAAAGAAGATACTTGAGCAGAAAAAGAAAGAGCTTGAGAGAAAAATTCAGGAAGAACAGCAGTTGGAAGCTAAAAACAAAGCTCTGGAAGAACAGAAAAAAGTAGAAGCCGAAAGAAGAGCTCTTGAAGAAAAGATAGCCGAAGCCAAAAGAAAAGAATTAGAAGAGCAGAGAAAAATAGCGGACCAGAAAGCTCTATTAGAAAAAAAAGAACAGGAGCTTAAGAAAAAACTTGATGAAGAAAAAGCTCTTGTCGAAAAAGCCGAGAAAGAGAAAAAGAAAGAACTGGAAGCGAAAAAAGAAAAAGAAGAAGAGAAACTTGTCAAAGCTGTGAACAGCTCAAACAGCAAAGAATTCATTAAAGAAAAGGTTAAAACTGAAGTTAAAAAAGAAGTGGTCGTAGGAGAAGACGGTAAAGCCAGAACTAAGTATTCAGTAACTCTTGACATGGTTCCGAACAGCGTGCAGAAGAGAGCGGAGAATTACATTGACATGGTGCAGAAATATAGTGAAAAAAACGAGTTGGACCCGTCTTTAGTTCTTGCGCTGATACATACCGAATCGGCCTTTAACCCCAAAGCTTTTTCAAGAAGACCTGACGGAACGCCTATGGCCTGCGGACTTATGCAGATAATACCTTCACAGGCTGGTCGTGATGCCCACAAGGCTCTTTTCGGCAAAGATAAAATAGTCGAGTCAGAATACCTTTTCGATCCTGAGAATAATCTGAATATGGGCACATGGTATCTGAAGAACCTGACTAAATGGTGGAACAACTACGAGAAAAAGAATTTCGGAAAAACAAGCAGCGCCGAAAAAAACGAATTCTATGCTATCTCTTCGTATAATCAGGGAATGGGAACAATATTGAACAAAGCATACAAAAAACATCAGCTCATTGATAAAACCGAAGATGAGGCTTATCAATTACTCATTACTGAAAATGATGTTCCCAAAGAGGGAAGAGATTATTTAAAAAGAGTAGCTGAAAGAAAAAAACTTTATAAAAAAGATTAACTGAATAAAAAATATTAATGAACTGAACCTAAAAAACGGGCTTGAAATGAATTATTTGACAGAAGAAGGAATGAAGAAAATAGTTGAGAAACTATATAACTATAAACATGTTGAAAGAGATATCCTATTAAAAAGAGTCAATGAAGCCAGAAAACTTGGCGATCTGAGAGAGAACGGTGATTACAAAGCCGCAAAAGAAGATCTGACTAACCTTGACATCAGGATCAATGAGCTTGAGCAGTATATTGCAGAAAGTCAGATCATAAAAAAGTCCGTAAAATCAAAAGATCATTCCGTCAGGATTATGAGCAAAGTAAAGATTAAAGATCATACAAGGAATAAAGAACTTGAGTTCACTCTTGTGTCTCAGGCCGAAGCAGATCCGACCGAAGGCAAGATCTCTGCAGATTCCCCTATCGGAAAAGGTCTTTTAGGCAAAAAACTGGGAGAAAGATTCAAAATTAAAATACCTATCGGCGATATCGATGTCGAAATTCTCGAAATTAATTCAGATTATTAAATTTTAGGAGTTTATACAATGTCCGGACATTCCAAATGGGCAACCATTAAAAGAAAAAAAGAAAAAACCGATGCTGCAAGAGGAAAAATTTTCACAAAATATCTGAAAGAGGTGATGACAGCTTCAAAAATGGGCGGGAGCAACGAAAGTGCCAATCCGAGATTGAAAACCGCTATCATGAAAGCCAAATCGGCAAATGTGCCTCTTGAAAGTATAACAAAAGCGAAACTTAAAGGCGCAGGCGAACTGCCGGGAGTATCTTACGAGGACATTAATTACGAAGGCTACGGTCCCGGTGGAGTTGCGATAATAGTTGAGACAATGACCGACAACAAAGTCAGAACTGTCGGAGAGGTCAGACATATTTTTACAAGGTTCGGCGGAAATCTCGGCGAGAACGGATCTGTCGGATGGATGTTTAAAAAGATCGGCCAGATTGTTATAGATGCCGGCGGCAAAAGCGAGGATCAGGTAATGGAAGACGCTTTGGAAGCAGGCGCGGAAGATATGAGAAAGGAAGAAGACAAATTTATAATTACTACAGCCTATGAAGACTATCTTAGTGTATGCGATAAACTTGAAAAAAAATATGAATTTGAGTCTAATGAAGTGACCATGATATCTGAGAACAGCGTCAAAGTCCCGTCCGACAAAGTGAAAAATCTTATATCACTTCTTGATAATCTTGAAGACCTTGACGATGTTGAGGGCGTTTACAACAATGCGGACATCGATGATGCGGATATCGAAGCTATGGATAAATAACCCTTATGAGAGTACTTGGAATTGATCCGGGAATTTCCTGCACCGGATACGCTGTTTTAGAAACGGATCCTGTTGGAAAGATCTCTCTTGTTGAGTTGGGTGTGATCAGAACTTTGCCTTCTTCCGGAATGGCAGAAAGATTGAAAGCTATTTTTGACGGAGTATGCGAAGTTATTGTCTCTCTGGAACCTGATCATTTTGCAATTGAGTCTGTTTTTGTGGGAAAAAACATACAATCTGCTCTCAAGCTTGGTCATGCTAGAGGTGCGGCGATAGTAGCCGCAGCGCAGGCAGGACTTTCTGTCGCAGAATTCTCTCCCAGAGAAGTTAAACAGAATATCACAGGTAACGGTAATGCAGATAAAGAACAGGTGCAGTTCATGGTAACGTCTATTCTAAAGTTGACTCAGGTGCCGAAACCAAACGATGCCGCTGACGCTGTTGCGATCGCTTTGTCGTTCCTGCAGACTTTTAAGTATAAACAAAAAATAAAAGAGCTTAAATAAAATGATCGAAATGCTTATAGGTGAAATCTTGTACAAAGAACCGGGAAAAGCCATAATCAATTGCGCCGGAGTAGGTTATTCTGTAAATATTTCCTCATTTACCTATTCAGCTTTGGCAGACATCGGAAAAGTTCAGACCCTTCACGCTTTTCTAAAAGTAAGGGAAGATGAAATGACATTGTTCGGTTTCGCCGATAAAAAAGAAAAAGAACTTTTTCTTATTCTCGGTTCCATAAACGGCATAGGCCCCAAAACGGCGATGCAGCTTTTATCGGACATAAAATTCGACAGATTATACAGCGCAATAGCTACCGGTGACGTAACTTTGATATCACAGGCTCATGGAATCGGAAAAAAAACTGCTCAGAAGATAGTATTCGAGCTTAAGGATAAGATCGGCAAATTTGAGGACCTGAACGCTTTAAACATTGCGATGGGTCTTGCAAGCGATAATTCTGAGGCTGTTACCGCATTGGTCAGGCTCGGTTATAAGAACTCGGATGCAAACTCTGCGGTAGCTAAGATCATAAAAGAAAAAGGCAAAACGATATCTACACAGGAAATTGTTAAGCTCGTCCTTCAGGAAAGAATGAAAAAATAGAACATTTGTCATTTTTGTTTACTAATATGATGTTTATATTATTAGAACGGACAAATGGAGATTCGAAATTGAAAAAAGAGTTAAAATTTAATATATATGGAATGCACTGCGCAAGCTGCTCGGCTCTCATAGAGATTTCTCTGAAAAATAAAAATGGTATAGAGAATGTTTCTGTCAGCTTGTTAACGAACACCGCTGCAATGATAATTGATGAGAACGAAATAAAAACGACTGACATTATTCAGATAATTGAAAATTTGGGATACAAAGCGGAACTCGCAGAGGAAGGCGAAAAAAAAAAGCCTTGACAGATGAAAGTTTAAAGATGAGACGGTTATTCTTTCTCTCCTTAATTTTCGCCTTCCCTGCTCTAATCTTGGGGATGTTCTTTATGGATCATCCCCTTTTCGTTTTTCAGAATTATTTCTTATGGTTCCTTGCTACTCCCGTTCAGTTCTATTTCGCAAAAGACATGTATATCAGTGCGTATAAGGCCCTGAAGAACGGGTCAGCGAACATGGATTCACTTGTCATCCTCGGAACCGGATCGGCTTATTTTTACAGCGTATTTCTCGTTTTGACTCACAGTCATCATAACTATTTTGAAACCGGAACCGTTCTGATCACGGTTGTAATTCTGGGCAGATATCTTGAAGCTGTTGCAAAAAAAAGAACCGGCCAGGCGATCGAAAAACTTATAAAATTGTCTCCGAACTCGGCAACGGTGATAAGAAACGGTATTGAATCTGTGTTGGGTATAGATGATATTTCTGTCGGCGACATTATTGTCGTAAAACCCGGCGAAAAAATACCGGTTGACGGAAATGTCACTGAAGGTAATTCAAGCGTCGATGAAAGCATGATAACTGGTGAATCGAAGCCGGTTTCAAAACGATCTGGAGATCAGGTGATAGGCGCTACGATCAATCAGTCGGGTGTGTTCCGTTTCAGAGCGGAAAGGATAGGCAAAGACACAGTTCTTTCAAGGATAATCAAACTGGTCGAAGATGCGCAGATCAAAAAAGCGCCGATCCAGAGATATGCAGATAAAATATCTTCTCACTTTGTACCTTCGGTAATTCTTATTGCAGCGATATCATTTATTGTTTGGCTGAGTATCGGAGCGGGATTCAATTTCGCTCTTATGACAGCTGTTTCCGTTCTTGTTGTCGCGTGTCCGTGCGCTCTCGGCCTTGCAACTCCGACAGCGATTATGGTCGGGTCGGGCCTTGGTGCGAAATACGGTATCCTGTTTAAAGGCGGGGATTCTCTTGAGACCACGCATAAATTAAAGAATATTGTTTTTGATAAAACGGGCACATTAACTGCCGGTAAACCTGTTGTTACCGATGTGATCAGCATTGACGGTGCAAAGAACATTATTGCGGTTGCTGCATCTCTTGAAAAATACAGCGAACATTCGATAGCCGGAGCTGTCATCGAAAAAGCAGGAAATGACATTTTATTTTATGCTTCGGATGTAAAAGCGATCTCAGGTTTTGGAATTTCCGGTAAAATAGAAGGCACAGAATTCTTCTTAGGTAATAAAGCTCTTATGGATAAGATCGGTATAAGCACAGATAAAGCCATCGAAAACTTTCACAGACTTGAAAGCGAAGGAAAAACAGTTATCTTTCTTTCTGACAATAGTGATCTTAAGGGCATCATTGCCGTCGCAGATACGATCAAAGGATCTGCCGTAAATGCCGTAACCGACCTTAAAAAAGCCGGTCTGAAAGTTATTATGATCACGGGAGACAACAGGATGACCGCGGAGCATATAGCTTCGCAGTGCGGAATTGATACGGTTTACGCGGATGTTCTGCCTGAAAACAAAGCTAAACTGATAAATGAGCTCAGACTGACCGGATCGACCGCAATGGTCGGCGACGGAATCAACGACTCTCCCGCTTTAGCTTCAGCTGATATCGGCATAGCTTTGGGATCGGGAACTGATGTCGCTATTGAAACCGGCGATGTCGTTCTTATGAAAAACGACCTGAATGATATTGTGAAAGCTATAAAATTGAGCAGGATCACTATGAACAAGATCCGAATGAATATGTTCTGGGCTCTTTTTTACAATGTCCTTGGTATTCCGGTAGCAGCCGGAGTATTTTATTACTTTACCGGCTGGCTGCTGAATCCGATGCTCGCCGGTACGGCTATGGCTTTAAGTTCAGTAAGCGTAGTAACTAATTCGTTACTGCTCAGATATAAGAGATTATAACTTATTTCTTCGCGTTATCCGCAGTTATATAGTAGAAATACATTTTTCCCGTCAGAACATCCGTATCTGTGTAACTGTTGGTCGCAGAAGTATTTATCCTAACGAAACCGCTGTACGGATCAGTCGAGCGGTAGATATTATAAACAGTCGCGTCATCCACCAGAGCCCAGTTCAGATTAACTTCTGTAGTTGCTGTAGCGATAATAATATTTGAAGGAGCAGACAGCGGAGCGATAGCCACAGCCCAGTGAGCATCCCCGCCGGTAAATCCGGTCGCAGTAAGCTTTCTGTTAACTGCGTCATGTGTGAAATTATTCCATAATGTCCAGGTCTGATCGTAATCGGTACGGTATGCAAGCCTAAGATAATCGGCATTATTCGTCAGAAGGGCTTCATTCGGATATGTGAAAGTAAAATCTGCAGTACTTGAATTTCTTCTTGTGTCGTAATATATCTCCCAGTACCTGCCTTTATAAATATCTCCGATACCTGCACCGGAACCGCTTTCGACCATTCCTCCGACAATCTCCACCGCGACAGTCTTAACTCCAGTAGCAGGTATTCCTCCTCCGTTGCTTTTAAATGTTAATGCCGTATAATTTGCCGAAACGTTTGTACCAGTGAAATCTGAAACTCCCGTTCCTGTCAGGATCTTTGTGAAATTATTTATATCTGTCGGATGATTTTGAGCAGAATTGTTTACAATTATCGGTTTCGGATACAGCCAGTAAAGAATACTCTGGTTTTGTTTAAGATTTACAACTTTATACTGATAGCACACTTCGGATGTATTAGAATAGACTGCATCGGTTTTATTCGTAAGGCTGTAATCCGGTGCTCCTGTTGCAAGCGAATTATAGATCGTCGGTGCCGCATAGTTCTGTAATCTGTAACGGTCTATCGGACATCCCGCAGGCCAGAAACAGCTGGGAGTGCTTGGAATATAAGATGCTGCGAAATCATCGAGAGTGCCGTCTATTCCGTCATAATCGTAGTCGTATGGATGAGTGCCGTGATTGCTGTAAAAAGTTCCGCCCGAGTTAGTTATAGGTCTCATATACCTGAACAGTTTTACGGAAAGATCAGTCTGGCTTAAATTCGTGAACTGACATACAGGCAGCCATTCGCAATACGGCGCGCCGAGTGTCGGACTGGGATCATCAAGTCTGTTTCCTACGCCCCCGATAAAATTTATATCTCCTGACTGATATTTTGCCACATTGCTCCACACATTTGTTGAACCGGCATCGTAACTCCAGTCCTCATAAATGCCGGGTATAAAATAACCCCCTGCATACGGCTCGGCAGGATCGTTATTCCAGTTCTGAAAATTCGCACCGCTCACTTCGATAGGCACTCCTCCGTTCATTACAAGAAAGCTTGTACTGGTCTGAAGGTAATTGTACGCTGTGTACGGCGGATTTATTCCGACAGTAAAATTTGATACTACGCTGAAATCGTCAAATGTGAGGCTTGAGCCGACAGGTCCTGTTGTAAAAACAGTATTTGCATGGACAATTAGTGAAAATGCGCATAAATTGATCAGACAAGCAATTCTTTTCATAAAAACCCCCGTTTTTTAAAATTCATAATTTGAAAGTAAATTATTAAAAATGATGTATTAATGTCAAGACGATAATTAATTCTTTTTAATGAATCGCCAGCCCGCCTTCTGATGTTTCCTTATAGATGCTCGGCAGATCGTGCCCGGTCTGATTCATCGTTTTTACAACTTTATCAAATGATACCAGATGTCTGCCGTCCGAAATGATAGCGAAAGTCGATGTATTAAGCGCTCTTTCAGCCGCGAAAGCGTTCCTCTCTATGCACGGCACCTGCACTAGGCCGTTGATGGGATCGCAGGTCAGTCCGAGATGATGTTCCATGCCCATCTCCGCGGCATATTCTATCTGATACGGAGTTCCGCCCAGAAGCTGAGTGGCAGCTGCGGAAGCCATTGCGCAGGCTGTCCCTATCTCTCCCTGGCAGCCTACTTTCGCTCCGGAAATCGAAGCGTTCTTTTTGACAATATTTCCGATAATGCCGGCAGTGGCTAGTGCCCGTATTATCTTCTGGTCGGAGAACTCGAAACTGTCGCGCATGGTTTTCAGAACCGCCGGAAGCACTCCGCACGAACCGCAGGTCGGGGCGGTTACGATCTTTCCTCCGCAAGCATTTTCTTCCGCTACTGCCAGTGCATAGGAGAAAATCCTGCTCTTCCCTTTCAGAGATCCTGTATAATCTTTCGATTTCACATAGAACGATGATGCTTTTCTTGAGAGTTTCAGCCCGCCGGGAATAAGACCTTCGGTGTCTATACCTCTCGCGATCGCATCCTGCATTATCTTCCATACATCAAGAAGATAATCGTTAATGCTCTCCCCTTCAGTATCTATCACATACTCCCAGAAACTCTTTCCCGAATCCTTCAGATACCAGAGTATCTGGTCCATCGTCGTAAGCTTATATATCTCTTCATCCTTAAAATCATCTGAAAGATCGGTGATCTTGCCTCCGCCAAGGCTGTAAACAGTCCATTCTGTCATCACCTTCCCGTCCGCTCCCACAGCTTCGAATTTTACGGCATTAGGATGATAGTCCAAAATAGTTTCGGGTTGCCAGATTATTTCAGTTTTAGCAGGCATAAACGCATCTATTATCGTCCTGTCCGTCTGATGCCCTTTCCCGGTCGCTGCCAGGCTTCCGTAAAGCGTGGCTCTATATGAATACGCGTCCGGGTATCGCTTTCTGAAAATGTCGGCCGCTTTCCTCGGTCCCATAGTG
>CALMWI010000068.1 GCA_937873545.1 uncultured bacterium
TGGTGAAATCGTTGTTCCGGTGATCGAACAGCTTGTATCATCAGGCATTCCGGTTTACGGACATCTCGGACTTACTCCGCAGTCGATCAACAAGTTTGGCAGCTATAAACTAAGAGCAAAGCACGATGACGAAGCCCTGATTTTAAAAAAAGATGCACTTCTACTTGAAAAAGCGGGGGCATGCGGAATTTTTCTAGAAAAGATACCCGCTGAGTTGGCAAGGGAAGTCACTTTGTCACTTAAAATTCCTACTATCGGCATCGGAGCCGGGGTTCACTGTGACGGTCAGGTCCTGGTCATATCTGATATGCTCGGATATGACTCTGAGTTAAATTTCAGATTCGTAAGAAAATATGCGGATCTACACACCGTGATTAAAAACGCTGTAGAAAATTATGTCAAAGATGTATGCAGCGGTGACTTTCCGGCAAGCGAAGAATCATACTAGAGGAATATTATGCCTAAAATTTTAAAAACCATATCTGATGTCAGAGATTTCACTAGTCTATATAACCTTGTTAACCGAAGGATCGGATTCGTGCCTACGATGGGCGCGCTTCACGAAGGGCATCTTGAGCTTGGTAAAAAAGCGAGAAAAGAATGCGACTGTCTAATCTATTCCATATTTGTTAATCCTATACAGTTCGGGCCGAAAGAAGACCTCGAGAAATATCCTAGAGACCTGAAAAGCGATTTTGAAAAACTCGATACTATAGGAGTCGATGCGGTTTTTGTTCCCGATGATAATATTATGTATCCCGAAGGCTTCTCCACTTTTATCGATGTCGGGAAGACAGGAGATATTTTATGCGGAAAATCAAGACCCGGCCATTTCAGGGGAGTCGCTACGGTTGTAACAAAACTTTTTAATATAGTAGGTTGCGATCAGGCTTATTTCGGTAAGAAGGATATGCAGCAGCTGATTATTCTAAAAAAAATTGTCTCTGACTTAAATATTCCGGTAGAAATAATCGGTGTTGATACAGTTAGAGAAGCTGACGGGCTTGCCAGGAGCAGCCGAAATGCTTATCTGAGCAAAAGCGAAAGAGTTTCTGCGACGGTTCTTTACAAAGCTTTATCTTACATAAAGCAGAACTTCTCTAATTTTAAAACGAAAGATGAAGCCATTAAACAAGCAGCTGAAATAATCTCGAAAGAAAAATCAGCTGAAATAGAATACATTGAAGTAAGAAATTCAAACGATCTGACACAACCAAAGAG
This sequence comes from uncultured bacterium, assembly GCA_937873545.1. GTDB lineage: Bacteria > UBA4055 > UBA4055 > UBA4055 > UBA4055 > UBA12480. The sequence continues at coordinate 1,222 of CALMWI010000068.1, forward strand.
CATAAAGAACGGCAAACTAATAATGCTTATGGCTGTAAAGTTCGGTAACACAAGGTTGATAGACAATATAATTTTGAACTAACGGAGTTTAATTTGATATGAAAAATCTGATAACGTTGATACTTGCAGCCGGTTTGGGAAAGAGAATGAAATCTGACCTTCCAAAGGTAATTCATAAGATAAACGGAAAGGAATTGGTAAAGTATGTAATCGCCCAGGCAAAAGAAACAGGTTCGAACGAGATATGGCTGATAATCGGACATAAAGGAGAAATGGTAAAAGAAGCTACAAAAAACCTGAATGTAAATTATGTCGTACAGAAAGAACAGCTGGCAACAGGACATCCGGTCATGCAGGCTGAAAAAGCTCATGAGGCCTAAACAGGCAAT
>CALMWI010000069.1 GCA_937873545.1 uncultured bacterium
AATATAAATTTCATAGTGTTCTGAAGACCCTTCTTCTGTTGCTCCTATCTGGAAAGTCAGATAAGAATACAGTTCGACCCATGTGCTTTGAAAAACCAATTCGTTGTCAGGTGTAAATCCTGTGCTGAAAGATTCTGCTCTGTAAGTCCCTGTTTTAACCGGATTTGCAGTAACCTGCCAGTTGCTTCCGTCTCCGTCAATGTCATTTGCAGTAGCAAGACCAAGAGTTGCACTCTCAAAACCTTCATCAATGTAAACAGCACCGATAACTGAAGTCATTGCAGTAATCATCGCAACAACTAAAAACTTCTTCATCATACATCTCTCCTTATTTAATAATAAACATTTCAAATGTTATCCGCATTTGTCCGGCAGTAATAATCCGGAACTTTATAGAATATAGGCAAGAAATAATTTTTCCGCAACTTAAAAAAATTCAGGAAAAAAGTTTCGGCAGTTCCAGTATTATTTTGGGGTGTTTGATCAGGATTTGTTTAAAAATATTTACAAGAGTTCTATTTTCAAATTTTTGTTTATTCATTTTATCTGCTATAGAATTCAAAACATCATCGTTTATATTTTCTATTATACCTTTTATAATATAAAACTTATGATTCACACTTCCCTGTCTTTTTCTCCATTTCTTGTCGTATTCCGAAAGTATTTTACGAGATACATCTTTCGATTCCAGTGCTTTGGACGCTACTTCCGCTGCTATTCTGCCGGCTTTCATGGCATTAATTATTCCGCCGCCCGAGATCGCATTGGTCTGGTGTGCGGCATCCCCTACGAGCATTATCCCGTTCCCTGATATTCGCTCCAGAGTTTCTCCGCAAATAACTCCGCCGCATGTAGTATTTAAGATCGAACAATCAGGGTAATTCTTCTTCATGAATTCGTTTAAGTAATCTTTAGCTTTCTTCGATTTCGAACAAATACCGTTAACTCCAAGTCCGATATTTACGGTCCTGTCTTGCTTAGGAAAGACCCACAGATATCCGGTCGGTGCGATCTCTTTTCCAAAATAAAAATCAAGTCTGTCTGTCGAAAAATTGCTTCCAGAGGCTGTATATTGAATACAACTTTCGATGTCGTTAAATTTCGGCGTTGTATTCATTCCTGCCCATCTGCCAACTCGTGATTCGATTCCGTCTGCGCCTATGACGATTTTTGATCTTATCTGATAAACCTTACCCTGATACTCTGCGGTAACTCCAGCTACAAAATTACTTTCCTGAATAAGCCCGGTAACATTTGCGCCGACAGCTAACTTCGCTCCGGCAGATGAAGCCATTATACCCAGTTCATGATCGAATATTTTTCTGTCGAGAACCGCAGCTTCGCTTTCATGATTCAGATCAAGAGAAGTACCGTTCGGAGCTATAAATCTTATTTTATACTTTTTTCTGTATTTTTTTACTATCGGATGATCCGGATCGAAAAATTCCAGCAGTCCGGCAATCCCCACAGCTTCTCCGCATCTTACAGGTATCCCTATCTCACGGTGTCTTTCCAGCAGAAGAACTTTTAAGCCTCTCTCAGCGCATTCTTTAGCCGCAACACATCCTCCGGGTCCGCCGCCGACTATTATCACATCGTATTTATCCTTAAAGGTCATTGCCCTGCCGTCTGAGGATT
>CALMWI010000070.1 GCA_937873545.1 uncultured bacterium
AATCCGCAAGTTGCTGATAGGTCATCTTCATAACTGATTTGCTGTCATCTCTTGCGGAAGCGATAGCAAGGTTATACTCTTTTTCTTTCTGCATCTCAAGGTTTTTTCTCTGCCTTTCTTCCTCTCTTCTAAGCTGCTTTTCAGCCTCTTCCTTTCTTCTCAGGATCTCCATTTCGGTAAGCTCATAAGGCTCGGAATAATAATCGGTATCATATAGGAATTTATTTTTAGTATAGCCTTCTATATAACCTCTTTCTTTATTGAATACTCTTACTTTTGTAAGCTCAAGACCCATCTTTCCGTCAACTATCTCGACAAATTCTTTTGTATATAGAAAAGTTACAGGATCTGCGAATTTCGATTCATCGGCATATACAGGGACTTTTCTGTTTTTTATCCATCTGAATTTCGAATAGTGAGCCTCAACTTTTTCCTTAAAGAACTCTTTGCCGTTCTCGTCGGTGATTATATCGCCGGCAGTTTGGGCTGTTTCCGGATGGTTCTCAGGCCTCACATCTTCCATTTTGAATTTTGCTTTTGCTGTACAACCGAATATTAATACAGACAATAATGCAGCTACGATTAGATATGTTTTCATGCCGCACCCCCTTTGATGATCTTTATAAGCAAAGTTATTTTTTTAGTCTTTCTATCTCGCCAAGGTAGAATTCTACTGATGATTTGGTCAAAAAATCTTCCTGGGCTATTTCTAATGAATTTTTTGCCTCATCGAATCTTTTCATTTTTATAAGGGCTATACCTCTTTCCAAATGCCCGAGGCTGTATTTTCTGTCTTTACTGTATTCGATAGCCTTGTCAGCGTAATCAAGAGCACTGACGGCTTTACCCTGAAGATTATAAAGCTGAGAAAGCCTTATACAAAGTTCATAATATTTCTTATAGCCTTTAGGACCAAGCTGAACTCCTTTCAACATCACTGAAACTGCTTCTGCGATAAGATTATCTTTCTCTTCTTTACTCTTGCTCATATTGGCCAGCTCGACAAGACATCCTCCTAAAGCGTTATATGTTTTGTGATCCTGAGGATCTATCTGAAGCGCTTTCTTATAATAGACTATTGCGTTGGCGGGATCGTTTTTTTTGCTTATGTATGCGCCGCCAATTAGGTAGTAGGCATTGTCAGGTTTATAATATTTTGCCATTTTTGTATAATACTCGATCGCTTTATCCGGGTTTGTGTGAAGCAGGTCGTTGCCTACCTTATAGTAAGTTTTACCCCTTTCCTCTCCGTTCTTGACTTTTTCCAGATACTTTTCCATTTCGGGATAATTCGCAAGTTCAGCACTCACATCAGCGGCCTGTTCATAAGCTTCATCAAAATCGGATTTCATCTTAATTGCTTCAACGAATTTAGCCAGCGCTTCCTTGAATTTCTTATCTTTTTTCAGCGCTATTCCGTCGTTATAAAATGCTTTATGCTTATTCTCAGATTCATCCTGACACTTAAGATAATCTGTTTTAAGCTTCTCTGCTTCAGCCCATAAAGAGTTATACAGGGGAAGCAGTTCGTCGTACTTAGCTTTAGTTATCTCGTCGCTTTTCATTTTTATTTCTATCTCTTTCCAAGCTTCGAGCTTATTCTCATAAAGTTTCTTCTTTTCGTCACAGCTGTCTGCGAAGGCCAGACTAAAAGCCAATAATATGACTAAGTTTATAAGAATTGAACGCATTTTTTTCTCCGTTACTTTAACATTCCTTTTAAAACGAGATTGTAAAAAACCTAAATTTTATAATTTTTGCAAGTAAAAATTATACTTTTTTTAGTACCCCTAATTTCTTGATTAAAGCTATTTTAAGAACCTCGTTGATATGTTTTACAGGTTTTATATCGAGCGAACCGATAACTTCTTTGGGAATTTCATCAAGATCTTTCATATTATCTTTTGGTATGAGAACTGTTTTTATCCCCGCTTTATAGGCTGCGATCACTTTTTCTCTCAGACCGCCGATCTCCATCGCCTTACCGTGAAGAGATATCTCTCCTGTCATAGCTATATCCCTTCTTACCGGTATTCCGGTAAACAGCGAAATGATGGCTGTTGTCATAGCTAGTCCGGCTGACGGTCCGTCTTTCGGCGTTGCGCCGTCAGGAACGTGGATATGAAGATCCGATTTTTCATATTTTTTCAGATCTATGCCCAGCGCCTTTGAGTTGGATTTCATATAACTGATCGCTATCTCTGCCGATTCCCTCATCACTTCACCAAGCTGACCGGTAATTTTCACCCTGTCTGATCCTTTCATCAGAGTTGCCTCTATAAAAAGTATCGACCCTCCGGCCGGAGACCAGGCTAATCCGGTACATATTCCGATTTCGTCCTTTCTGTTAGCCATCTCGGGAGTGATGAATTTATTCCCCAGGTATTCCTTTGTCTTGTTAACATCTATGACTACACCTGTTTTTTCTCCCTTAGCTTTTATTACTGCCACTTTTCTGCATATCTTTTCTATCCTCTGCTCCAAACGCCTGACTCCTGCTTCCCTTGTATAATTTTCGACTATGAATTCAAGCGCTTTGTCAGTAAAAGTGATATCTTTGGGTTCAAGACCATTCTGTTTTATCTGTCTTTTTGTGATATAATTTTTAGCTATAGCTATCTTTTCCTGAATAATATAGCTTGGGAACTCTATAACTTCCATTCTGTCGAGCAGCGGTTCAGGAATATATTCCGGATAATTGGCTGTCATTATGAACATGATCTTAGACAGGTCGAAAGGAACATCAAGATAGTGATCTACAAAACCTGCGTTCTGTTCAGGATCCAGCGCTTCTAGAAGAGCGGCTGAGGGATCTCCCTGGTTGCTGCTTGATAACTTGTCTATTTCATCGAGCATCATAACGGGGTTCCTTACACCTGCCTGTCTGATCTGTTTTATAATTATTCCGGGCATTGATCCGATATATGTTCTCCTGTGCCCCCTGATCTCCGCTTCGTCCCTTACCCCGCCTAAAGAAGCTCTCACGAACTTTCTTCCCATTGATCGGGCAATAGATTTGCCTATCGATGTTTTTCCGGTGCCGGGCGGTCCGACAAGACACAAAATACTCCCTTTTGAATCATCTGTGAGCTTTTTCACGGCCATATATTCGAGTATTCTCTCTTTAATTTCTTTAAGCCCGTAATGATCTTCGTCCAGTATTTTTCTGGCTTTTTCTATATCTATTTCGTCCATTACTTCTTCGTTCCATGGAAGGTCAAGCAGCCAGTCAAGATATGTTCTCGCAACAGTATATTCGCTTGATGCCGACGACATGCGGTTAAGCCTCTTCAGCTCTCTTTTGGCGGCTGTCTGAGCTATTTCGGGCAGTTTTTTCTTTGACAGCTTTTTCTGAAGCTCTTCAAGCTCCTGGCTTTCGTCTTCGGTCTCTCCGAGCTCTTTTTTAATTGCGCGCAGCTGCTCTCTGAGATAATAATCCTTCTGGTCTTTTTCCAGTTCCTCATCAACATCTTCCTGAATTTTGGAAGTGAGTTTGAGAAGTTTAAGCTCCTTATTCAAATAGGATGAAAGAAGTATCAGGCGCTCTTCAATATCAGTTTCTTCAAGTATCTTCTGCCTTTTATCGATCGCCAGATTGAGGTTTGAAGCGATAAAATCAGCCACTTTCGAAGGCGTCTTAATAGTGTTTAAGGCGATCCTGAGTTCATCTGGAATATTGTGCGACAGATTAATTATCTCTGTAAATGTTTCGGTAACCGATCTTAAAAGAGCTGTCAGTTTGAGGCTTTGGGTTTTCTTTTCTCTCAACTGCTCAACTTTTCCGACAAGATAAGGCTCTTCTTTTTCGATCTTTTTAAGCTCGATCCTTCCCAGCCCCTGAACAAGAAGTCGTGCCGTGTTATCCCTGTCGCCTCTGAACATCCTCAGTATCATTACTGCCGTTCCTATACTGTATATCTCATTGTTCTTATATCCGCCCTCTTCATCAGGTTTATTCGCAAAAATACCTACGATCTTAGTAGAGCTGATGCTGTCGTTAATCAGTCTTAATAATACTTCATCGTTTACCACCAGAGGCATTATAACATTCGGAAAAACAACCATGTTCATCAAAGGTACGATCGGAAGTCTGTCCGGTATATTAAAAGCTTTTTTACTTTGCAGATTGTTTATCTTAGGCATAACTCCTCCGTTTAACTGACAGAAATCTTTGCAGTGATTATCAGAAAACCTTTTTTATAGCTTTGTTTTATCGAAGACACAATTATTTTTTCGGGAAGATTAATTACCCTTTCAAACGGTCCGAAATCGATCTCCATTTTGTAATAATGTCTTTTTTTATCTGTTCCTATCTGATCTCTGATTCCTTTCAAAACTATATAATCCTCGTTTATTACGACTTCTAGGTTTTCAGGATCAACATAAGGCATGTCGACCACAATAAAGAGTTCATCTTTTATTTCATAAACATCCACTCTCGGCCGCCATCCCAGCGATTCGTCACAAATGAATGTTTTATGATTATTAAAATAATGATATTGCTCTGATTCATATATTATACTGTCGAGATTATACTTGATCAGCTTTTTCCTCAATTTATCCATACTGATACCTCCCGGATCTTAAATTACCCAGTATTTATCCTGAAAGCTCTCCCGTTTTTCAATAGGCATTTCCGCTGCCAGTTTTGACGACAGAGTATTCAGCTTTTCTTCGAAGAATTCGGAATTTCTGTAAAGCGATCTGTTCTTAAAATAGAAAAACGATGTCAGGATCGCAAAATAACTGTCGAAAACATAACCCTTCTGATAATTTTCTTTTCCGAGTTCAACCGTAGCTCTCATCGAACTAACATAATCCTCGTTAAAGAGACATTCAATTATAAAGAAGTATTCTGACAGATAGGGCATGTCTATCAGCGAGTTTTTCATGTCGGTCACATGTCCCGCTGCTCTCTTAAGGCCTTCATTGTCTGAATTGTTCATTGAATTATTTAGATACTTTATTAACAGGAGTGCTCTTATCACTCTTGAAGAAACTTTCTGCACCTGGTCAAGGATCAATTCGGAGTTTTCTCTCGAGTACATAGAGAAAAGAAGCTCGTTGTGTTCTAAAACCGCTTTGAATGAAGCTGAGTTTTCGAGTTCGGGGACAGCTCTCAATATGTTTTTTGCTAACGAAAAATAGCCCTCCGGATCCTTTATGATGTAATGATAGTAAGCGAGGGACACCAAAAATCTCTTGATCTCATCTTTGTTCGAAACTTTCCCTATAAGGTTCATGGCGAACCTGATGTTTATTTCAACATCTCGCCATCGCCCCGTTCCTATCAGAAAAGAGATGTATTTTGTGTAAATTCTGAACAATCCGAGATAATCTTTAAACCTTTTTCCCAGAGTTATAGCTTTTTCAAACTCGATATCCACTTTACCGGCTGTTTTCCGCATGTTCGTCATGGTTTCAACCTTATCCGATATAACTGTTATAAGGTTATTTCCGACTGTTTTTTTAATAGACATCTGCTCTATCTTTGAGAACAGCTCATAAGCTTTCTTAAGCTTTCCGCTCCTAAGCATCAAATTCGCATAAACATAGTTCAGCGTAAGTTCTTCTACCTTGTTCATTGAATGAATCGGTGTTAGAATATAGGTTTCGCAAAGCCTGAGGGAAGATTCAAATCTTCTCGATACAAGCTGGTCGAATATCAAAATCAGAGAAATATCAAGTGTTTCGTTCGGATATACGAAATCCGCTTCGAGATATTTATAAATATGGATAAGCTTCAGGTAAATCTCCGATTTCTGGATCAGCGTCGAATTTTCAAAATAAGTTCTTACGTTTTCGATTGTTTTTCTTGTGTCTTCATCAAAAACATCTTTATATTTGGACATTTCGTTTTCAAGCACTTCATCACATACTTTTATTCTTCCGGTCCTTGTCAGGAATGTCAGCCTCTTGAAAAGTATTTTTAAATACCCGTCAAAATCGCCGAGTTCTGCAAAAACTGATGACGCAGCCTTAAGGTATTCGGACTTTTTATGAAGCGAGATCTGGGTTCTGCTGAAACATACGCTGTCTGAAATAATGCTGGCATATTCCGCCGAATCTTCAGGCAGCTTGATCTTTTTCAGTAGTTCATCGTAATAAATGAACGCCTCGTCGAAACTTCCCATTGAGATTAAAAGAAGATAAAGATCCTGGAGTATGGCAGCCCTTGTCTTTGAGGTCAGGTTAAAGCTTTTATAATAGAAAATCAGAAAATTTTTTCTGTCAACATTCAGGTTATGCTCTTTGCAGTAATCGATAGTCTCTTTGAGCTGTTTTTTCTTTGTCTTTCCGTCCGCCGAAGATTTGATCAGACAGTAAGTATATGTTATGAGGCTTCTTCTTTTTTTATTTCCGTAGTATTCGGTCAGCCGGTCATAGAATTTCTGACGGTCATCTTTTGACACGCTTTTTATTACTTTGGTGAAATTTTCATTTTTTATAAAAAAATACTTATCCCCTCTTTTGATCTTGAAATCTATCAGACTCATCCTCTGAAGTTTGGTCATAATGTTCTTCAGATCATCAATATTGAATATCTGTTTTATCTTATCGTAATTTGCTCCTTCGTCGAATTTTCCCGCAATGAACAGAAAAATGAATTTTTCGTTTAGAGTCAGATTTGCGAACCTGGCCTGATAGATGTCAACAATTTTGGAATGATAGCTGATGTTTTCTGGAAACTCAAATTCGTACTTTCCTTCCTTCAGATTAAAATATTTATGGCTGAGAAGAAACTCAAGATAGCTTTTTATCAGGAACATATTCCCGTTGCTTTCCTTCATCACATAAGGAAGAATTTTTTCATCTATATTCTCCGATTGTGTCCTGAGAAGATACGCAATATATTTTTTAACCTCTCCCGACTTAAGATTCTCCACATAATATCTTTTTGGAGGGATTATGTAATATATATCCTCGTATTCTTTCAGATTGCATTCTTTGGACTCTACAATATCAAGATCGATCGAAAGCAAGAGGAATATAGGGGATGTAACAGCCAGATTTAAAATAAAAGACATCAGCTCCTTACCGGTATCGTTCAGATTTGTTATGTCGTCAATGAGCAGAAGCAGAGATTGCTTTGTCGAGAGATTATCGAATATCTCCTTTAGAACTGTCCTGAGCTTAAAGATAATTTCTTTATCCTGCAAAAAAGAGCCTTCAGAATCGATCAGAGCGCTGGCTTTTAAAAAAACATCTCTGCCCGAATCATTTTTATCAAGAAAGCCGATAAGTCCGAACATGAGCTTTCTAAAAAATAAATTTACGACACTTTCTTCTTTTTCCACGGTTATGTAAAGCGAAGGAATCCTGCTTAGCTGCGCTTTTATGTTGAGAGCGTCAAGCAGCTGGGTTTTACCGTTGCCGTTTTCAGATATTACTGAGCTTAGCATACCGGTTCTTTTCTCTGTCCTCAGGCAAAAGTTCAGATATTCGTCCTGAAGTTCGGAAAGCAGATTGTTCTTGTCGTAATATTCATTGTTAAATATCGTTTCTATCCTTTCTTCTTCCTCTCTGATATTCATTTCAAGAGCTGTTTCCAAATAAAGTATCAGCTGCTGGGCGGAATGTATTCTGTCTTCTTTTCTTGCCCCGCAAAGGTCCTTTATCAGATTTTTTACAAAGTTCTCCTGGATGGATTTGAATGCCGGCTCGGTTCTGAACGACTCTTCCAGTTTTTTCTGAACTATTTCCTTTACCGATTTACATTCATCGAAAGGCAGTTTATTTGAAAAAATATAGTAGATAACCATACCTAGAGAATAAAGGTCAACTCTATAATCTATATCTTTCTTTAAGAGAACTTCGGGAGCTATATATACAAGAGTTCCCCTGACTTTCCCGGCAAAATCCTCGGCGAAATTAGCCAGACCGAAATCCATTATTTTGGCTTTAAATGAATTTTTTTCCTTAATAAGAAATATGTTGTCGGTTTTTATATCAAAATGTATTATATGCCTGTTGTGGATATAATTGAGTCCCCTGGCGATCTGGAGAAGTATTTCGAGCTTCTCTTTGTATGAAAGACTCGGAAATGCCGTTGTAAGATTTTCTCCCTCAACGAACTCCATTGTAAAAAAATATGTATCCGTTTCTTTATAGACATCCAGATCATATACCCTGATTATATTCGGGTGCTTCATCTGGCTTACAAGTTTAAATTCGTTTTTAAATCTGTCAATGGCTTTATTGGAAAAGAACTTGTCTTTAATAAGCTTAAGTGCTACAATACGGTTCTCTACAAAGTCTTTTACAAGATAGACATTCCCCATCCCGCCTTCGCCGAGAAGTCTCATTATTTCGTATCTGTCATTAATTTTCTGACCGGGCTGCATTTATATCCAGTGTGATTTCTTAAAGACTTGTTGAGATCGGGTATCTGTCCAGTATCTCCTCTCTTGACCTTCCGAGAATATCATATTTTTTTCCGACTCTGATGAACGCATCGAGAGCTTTTTCCAGATGTTCTGTTTCATGCGCGGCAGAAATCTGGGTTCTTATCCTTGCCTTTCCTTTGGGAACTACCGGATAGAAAAATCCTATCGCATAAACACCTTCCCCATATAGATCTGCTGAAAATTCCTGGGCCAGTTTTGCATTAAAGAGCATAACCGGTACGATCGGGCTTCCCGTGTTGGTTAAAATGAATCCTGCCTCTCTCAATCCCTTTTTCCAGAATTCTGAATTAATTTCCAGCTTGTCTCTTCTGTCAGTAGATTCCATTATCATGCTCATTACTTTAAGAACACCACCGACAACAACAGGTGAAATTGAATTTGAAAAAAGATACGGCCTGGATTTCTGCCTTAAGATCTCGATTATCTCCTGTCTGCCTGAAATACATCCGCCTGAAGCACCACCCAGAGCTTTTCCGAAGGTTGTGCTTATAATATCTACTTCGCCCATGACATTGTGAAGTTCATGGGTACCGCGTCCGGTCTTTCCGATAAATCCGGTAGCGTGCGAATCGTCAACCATGACAAGAGCTTTATACATTTTTGCAAGTTCACATATTTTATCTACATGGGCGACTATTCCGTCCATTGAAAATACGCCGTCGGTCACTATCAGCTTTATCCTGAAATCTTTTTCTTCTTCGAGTTTAAGCTGAAGATCGTCCATGTCGTTATTTGCGTACCTTATTTTTTTTGCCTTGCAGAGTCGGGTGCCGTCGATTATTGACGCGTGGTTCAGTGAATCTGTAAAGATCGCGCAGTCTTCATCAAGAAGAGCTTCGAAAATCCCGAGATTAGCATCAAATGCCGAAGAGTATAAGATCGTGTCGTCCATTCCCAAAAAGAGCGACATTTTGTTTTCGAGATCGACATGTATATCCTGAGTTCCGCATATGAAACGGACAGAAGACATACCATAACCTCTTGTATCAAGAGTTTCTTTTGCGGCTTTGATAACTTCAGGATGGTTTGACAGTCCGAGATAATTATTAGAGCAGATATTAATTATTCCATCTTTGTTAACTCCTTTCGGGTATTCAACATCGATGCTTGCGAATTGTGGGGATTGTATCTGTTTTTCCTGTTTGTAAAGGTTCTGTTCTCTTATAAATGAAATCTGCTGGATGTAATAATTTTTCAGCTCTTTATCAAATGCCATGAAATTACCTTCTAATTATTATTGTATATAATTTAACACTATTTTCTAAAAAACACAAACCGCAGAACAAATAATTTAGTTCTGCGGTTTTATATAAGCTTTTACGGGATCAGTTTCCGTACATTGCGATTATTTCCTGCTTGGTCTTGCCGAGAATATCGAATTTTTTTCCAACTTTTATAAAAGCTTCGAGAGCTTTCTCAAGATGGTGAATTTCGTGTCCGGCTGAGACCTGGGTTCTGATCCTTGCCTGTCCCTGCGGAACGACAGGGAAGAAAAATCCGATCGCGTAAACTCCTTCTTCGTAAAGAGCTTTCGAGAAATCCTGAGATAATTTTGCGTTGAAAAGCATGACAGGAACAATCGGGGTATCGCCTTCTTTTAAAACGAATCCTGCTTCGGCAAGCCCATTTCTCCAGAATTCGGTATTTTTTTCGAGTTTATCTCTTCTTTCTGTGCTTTTTGAAAGAATGTCCAACACCGTATTCACACCTGATACGACGACAGGAGCTATTGTGTTCGAGAACAAATACGGTCTGGCTTTCTGACGGCACATTTCAACGAGCTCTTTTCTTCCTGAAACACATCCGCCTGATGCTCCGCCTAGAGCTTTTCCGAAAGTTGTGGTAATAATATCTATCTTGCCCACAACTCCGCATTTTTCATGCGTTCCTCTTCCTGTTTTTCCTATAAATCCTGACGAATGGGATTCGTCAACAAAAAGCATCGCGTCGTATTTTTCGCAAAGAGCGACCATTTCGTCAAGTTTTGCTGTATCGCCGTCCATTGAGAAAACGCCGTCCGTTATAACGACTTTTAATCTTTTATCAGCATGAAGCTGAAGTTTTTCTTCAAGATGAGCCATGTCGGAATGCTTGAAAGTGTCGTGCAGCGCGGCGCAAAGTCTCATCCCGTCGATAATAGAGGCGTGAACGAGCCTGTCGGATATCATAACATCGTCAGCGGTCAAGATCGCTTCAAAAACGCCTGCGTTAGCATCCATGCAGGAAGGGAACAGAATAGTATCTTCAGTGCCTAAAAATTTAGTCACTTTCGCTTCAAGTTCCTTATGAATATCCTGTGTTCCGCAGATAAAACGGACGGATGACATTCCGTAGCCTCTTGAATCAAGACCGGCATGCGCAGCCTTTATAACATCGGGGTGACTTGAAAGTCCGAGATAGTTGTTCGCGCACATATTTATAACTTTTTTTAAATCAGATCCCATCGGAAATTCGACTTCTATGTCGGCAGCCTGAGCTGAATGAATAGGTCTCTCCTGCTTGAAAATGCCTTTTTCTTTTATCTCATTAAGAGTGCCGGTATAAATACCACGGATTTTATCACTGTAAGCCATTTTGCTCTCCTTATTTTATATACTCGTTAACGAGAGCGCATATCTTGTTCACAGTGTCAAAAGCTTCCGGAGTCGCTTTGTCGTCGGGAATAGATATCTTGTATTTGTTCTCAAGAAATCTTTTTAATGATACCATTGAGAATGAGTCCACGATCCCGCCTGAAATAAGCGGAGAATCGTAAGATAATACTTCGTCTTCGTCTTCGAGGTACTCGTTGATCACATACTGCAACACGATGTCTTTCATTTCTGCCATTTTGATACTCCTGTTTTTTTATTTTAATTTTTTTCTAATTAATTCGAGTCTAATCGTCATCTAGCGTTGAAGTATCGCCGATGTCCTGACCCCATTCCTGAGCCCTGAGCATCCTTCTCATGATCTTGCCGCTTCTGGTTTTCGGAAGCTTGTCAAGATATTCTATCTCCTGAGGCATTGCGAGCGGTGACAGTTTTTTTCTGATGAAGTTCATGATCTCAAGTTCAAGGTCATCGCCCGGTTCAAATCCGGGTTTTAAGGTAACGAAAGCTTTTACGACTTCCATGTTCACTTCGTCCGGTTTTGATACGACAGCAGATTCTGCTACTGCAGGATGCTCGAGAAGAGCGGATTCGACTTCGAACGGACTGACAAGATGGCCGGCTGTGTTTATGACATCGTCATCCCTTCCGACGAACCAGTAGTATCCGTCTTTATCTATTGTAGATTTATCTCCGGGCAGATACCATCCGTTGGCGAATTTTTTCTTATAAGTTTCTTCCGCATTCCAGTATGTCCTCATCATGGAAGGCCATCCGGGTCTGAATCCGATAAGACCGGGTTTATTCGGTTCCGTGATCGGTTCAAATGTTTTTTCGTCAAGAACGGCTGCTGTTATTCCAGGGAAAGGTTTTCCCATCGAGCCCGGTTTTATTTTCATACCGGGATAATTTGTGAGCATCATCGAACCGGTTTCGGTCTGCCAGTAGGTATCGTAGAAAGGTTTTCCGAATACTTTTTCAGACCAGATCACAGCTTCGGCATTAAGAGGTTCGCCGACACTCGCAAGATGTCTTAATGAACTAAGGTCGAACTGCTTTACAAGATCGGAGCCTGCCTTCATCAATGATCTGATGGCCGTAGGAGCGGAATACCACATTGAAACTTTATTCTTCTCGATGAATTTATACCATGCTTCCGCTGAAAAACCTGCGTCGAGAACGCACTGGGTAGCTCCGTTTGACCATGCGCCGATGATACCGTATGATGTTCCGGTGACCCATCCCGGATCTGCCGTACACCAGTAAATATCGCTGTCCTGAATATCCAGAACCCATTTCGCGGTCAGATACTGTGACATGATGGAATAATGAACATGTTTTACACCTTTGGGCAAACCTGTCGTCCCTGAAGTAAAATGCAGAACTGAGGGCGACTCGGCAGTTGTCGGATAAATTTCGAATTTATCTATCATTTCGGCTTTTTCCAGATCAAAAGCTATCTCTCTTTCTTTTAGAGGTTTCAGTCCGTCGTGATCTACGATAATAATATGTTCAAGAGAAGGCATTCTCTCAAGCAGCTTTCTTACTTTTCCGACATGTTTTCTCTGTGTGATTATAGCTTTTGTTTTCGCGCTGTCAAGCCTTACGAATAACGATTCGTCGCCGAAAGCTGAAAACAGGGGCTGTGCAATAGCTCCGATCTTTAGAACGCCCAGAAATCCGAGGTACAGTTCAGGTATTTTGTCCATAAATAGACATACCCTGTCTTCATTTTTTACACCCAGTCCTCTAAGAAAATGACCGATCGTGTTCGTAGCCTTTCTGATTTCGTCGAAAGTGTATCTTTTCTCTTCGCCGGCGTGACCTTCCCATATCAAAGCTGTTTTATTTGCTTTGCCCATCTGACAGATCCTGTCTGTGCAGTGCCATCCGATATTGATGATATCGCCTTTTTTGTAATCAAGCTCTTTTTCAGCAATTTCCCAGCTGAAATTTTTAATTCTTTCTTCGTAGGAACCGATGTTTGACATGAACATTTCTCCTTGATTGATTTATTTTAACTTAATTAATCCAATTGCCTCATTAAGGACAATTAATTTATGTTTTTATTATCATTAAATCAAACAAATTCTTATTTAATTTTATGCTTTATTATATAAAAAAAGCCCTCTTTTGAGGGCTTCAGTAAAAATCCGTTTATTTTTTTACAGGACCTAAAGGCATTACGACTTTACCGTAAACCTCATTCAGTACCTGAGCAAAGCTTGTGTACAATGCGCTCAGACCGCATATTATACCTTCCCATGCCGCAAAATGTTTGATCGCCACACTTCCTGTGAAATCTGCAATAGCCAAAAGGAAAAACAGCAATACCAAAGATCCGAATACAAATTGAAGCGCTTTACTGATCCTTAATGTTCCTATGAACATAAAAACAGTATAAATTCCCCACAGTGTAAGGAAGTATCCCATCGAAATCGCATCGGCTGGTTCTGAAAGACCCATTTTTGGAAGTGTCCATATCGCAACGAGACACATCCAGAAAGCCCCGTAGGAAGTAAAAGCGACAGTACCGAAAGTATTATTCTTTTTCCATTCCATCATACCGACAAAAAGCTGCGCAAGTCCGCCGACCAGCAGTCCCATTCCCATGATAACGCTTGTAAGAGGTATCACTCCGGCGTTGGCAAGATTTAAAAGTATTGTCGTCATACCGAAACCCAACAGACCCAGCGGTGCCGGATTTGCGGTGGTATCAATCATTCTCATTTCCTGTATTTCTTTCACGCATATCTCCTCAATTTATTTTTTTTGGCGCGGAAATATAATGAAATAAATAAGATTTGCAAATGTTTTTTATCTACCCAGATAATATTTAGCGATCTCGTTGTCCTTATCAAGTATGATAACTCCTGCGAAGATCTTCAAAGCCTCATCCTTGTCGCCTTTAAGGAATTTGCTTTCGGCTAATATATTCAAAAACACTACATTAGTAGGAAAAACGGCCAGCATTTTATCTG
>CALMWI010000071.1 GCA_937873545.1 uncultured bacterium
GATCGGATCTCTTCAGGTTAAGATTTACAGCCGGATATTTAAAAGCTGAGACTGTTAGACTTTCAACGCTTTCAGAACCTGAGAATATCGAGACCGTTGAGCCTTTCCGGAAGCTGAATTCATAGTTATGGGGAGCAACGCACGGAAGAAAGAAAATATCTTCTTTCGAACCCGAAAAAATTATCTTCATCCCTTTCGAAGCAAAATCTGCGGCAGTATCGTAATTGGAAATAAAATGATCCGTCCTTCCTCCGCAGGCAGCGAAAACGAAAACTTCACGCGCTTTTTTCTTATACGCAAAATCAAGCGCGAGAAAAAAATCAGACCGGTCTTTATCAACCGGATAAATAAGCGTATCTTTCACCGGAACTTTTATATCCGGAGCAGAAGAATCCATATCGCCTAAATGGATAACAGGCGGAACAGCCAGTCCTTCAAGATACTTCAGACCTCCGTCAGCAGCTATAACAAGGCTGTCTTGAGATAAAGATTTCAGGAATTCTTTTTTATTGAATTCTTTTCCGTTCAGTATTATCAAAGCTGATTTATTCTTCATTTTATTAAGAAACAGATTTATTATTTAAAGCTGAATTTCTTTTTGCCGAGGACGATATCGTCATCTATGACGATTTTTTTCGTATCCTTGTGGTCGGGCAGCTCGAACATGATGTCGTTCATCGTGTGTTCGATTATGCTTTTTAATGACCTGGCGCCGGTCTTTCTTTTTATTGCGAGCTGAGCTATGGATTTAATGGCTTTATCTGTAAATACCAACTCGCAGCCTTCAAGCTCGAAAAGTTTCTGATACTGCTTTATGATCGCATTCTTAGGATCGGTAAGAATATGTTCAAGAGCCGCAAGATCAAGGCTGTGCAGAGCTTTTACGACCGGAAGCCTTCCGATTATTTCCGGGATAAGTCCAAATTTGAAAAGATCATCATAGGCAACATTCGATAACACTTCATCGGTCTGCATAGCTTTTATATTTACTTTATCAGACCCGAAACCGATAGACATCTTACCAAGTCTTCCTCTGATCAGATCTTCTATACCGTCGAAAGCTCCACCGCAGATGAACAGAATGTTCGTCGTATCGACTTCGGTAAGCTTTTGCTCGGGATGCTTTCTCCCGCCTTTGGGAGGTACCTGAGCTTTTGTGCCTTCGAGGATCTTTAATAGCGCTTGCTGAACTCCCTCGCCGGAAACATCTCTTGTAATCGACGGATTTGAACTTTTTCTCGCTATTTTATCGATCTCATCAATATATATTATGCCCATTTCGGTCTTGGGAACATCGTAATCGGCGACCTGAAGC
>CALMWI010000072.1 GCA_937873545.1 uncultured bacterium
CTATTCAGAGATAGTGATAATAATTCTCTCAGCCGTTTTTTATTTCTTTCCCGAATGGAAACGGAAAGAAGAGAACAAAGATAAAATCCCATTTGACAACGCAACCTAATAATAATATATTCCATAATAGTTTTATATATGGATGAGCTGATGTCTGGCCGGAATTTGATGTTTTTATTAATAAATGATCTGAAATATTTTTCATTCACGACATTATCCGGCGTTGGGAAGTTATTATATTGAAGAAAACAGGGTGAAATAAATGACAACAAAGAATAACAAAACAGAAATAATGATACTGGGAACACTCCACGGGCTGCACAGGAACAACCAAGCCTATTCGTTCGACGACATTTTCAGGATAATTGAGGAATTCGACCCTGATGCAGCGGCAGTCGAGATAAGAAGCGAAGACATCGGTCAGCCGAAGGAATATCTTTCCAAATACTACCCTTATGAAATGATAGAAACGAAGATCAGATTCGGCAGCAGATTCCCCGTTTACGGCTTCGACTGGCTCGGTGACGAAATAAAGAACAGACCGATCCCCGATGGATATTTTAAAACCCTTCCCGTAAAAATACTCGAATCCGAATATGATGCCGATACTATACCGGAAAAAGCATATTTGGAAAAACTCGATCAGGACAGAATGCTCTTAATAACGAATAAAACCGCAGAGGAATGCAATGACGGCAGGTACGACGCTTCTGGCGAAGAATATTATGCTCAGTTCGCAGACGCGGTCAAGGGCACAAAATATCAGCCGATAACAGATTTCTACCGCAAAAGGGATGAAAATATAGGCAGGAACATCATCGGGATCATTGAACGGAACGAGGGTAAAAAGATAATTTTCCTGATGGGAATGGACCACAGGGTATTCGCTATCAAAAACATTCGCGCCAGGTTCGGCGAAGGTATCAAAATTGTGGCAAAGTACGGGAGAGATAGATATGAAATATGATAAACTGATTGAATTACTTGAGACAACTCATTCAGATATGCAGCATCAGGCTTTCAGATCCGTTGATATTGCGTTAATTATCCGTAACTGGCTGTTCGGATTTTATCTCGTCGAATATGAGCAGAACGGTGAAGACAGAGCTGAATACGGCAAGAGGCTGATAGATAACATCTCTCAAGAACTCAGAAATAAAGGTATTAAAGGCGTATCAGCTACAAATCTGAAAAAGGACAGGGAGTTTTATATTGAATATAAACAGATTCGACAGACAGTGTCCGTCGAATCTTTGGTACAGCCTCAAAAAAATGTCTCATCAGGTACAAATATTCAAATTCGACAGTCACTGACCGTCGAATTGGCAAAACAATTCAAATTAAGCTGGACACATTATGTAACTCTGCTGACATTGGATGATCTAAATGAAAGAAAATTTTATGAAATTGAATCGCTGAACAACTCTTGGAGCGTGAGGGAGCTTGAAAGACAGATATCCGCATCGCTTTATCAGAGACTGTCAGCCAGTAAAGATAAAGAAAAGATCAGACAGTTATCTGAAAAAGGACAAATAATCGAAAAAGCCTCGGATCTTATAAAAAATCCTTACCTGCTCGAATTTGCCGGTATCGAAGAGAGATATGAATATTCTGAAAATCAACTTGAAACTGCGCTTATAAACAAGATCGAAATGTTCCTGCTTGAACTGGGCAAAGGATTTCTGTTTGAATCCAGACAGAAAAGGTTCACTTTCGACAATGATCACTATTATGTTGATCTGGTATTCTATAACCGACTTCTGAAATGCTATGTCCTTATAGACCTGAAGCGGGATAAACTTACGCATCAGGATCTCGGTCAGATGCAGATGTATGTAAATTATTACGACAGATATGTTAAACTTGAAGATGAAAATCCGACTATCGGTATAATACTGTGCCACAGAAAAAATGATGCTCTCGTCGAATTAACTCTGCCGGAAAATAAAAACATCTACGCATCAAAATATATGCTTTATCTTCCTACAAAAGAAGAGCTTAAACGCGAGCTAGAGAAAAATATGCTGATGGTCAGAGAAGAAATGGCAAAGTACGGGAAAAATTGAATAAAGATGGAGAACTTTCCGGTATGATCTACGATTTTACATTTGCGGAACAGGCGTTAAAATATCTCGAAACGGGAGATAAAGGCATCATCAGAGAAATATCGGAGACAGATGCCGCCCGTCACATTTTCGCCCATTCGCAGGCTTACAGGTCAGATCTAAAGCTCAACACCCCGTACGCTCTCGTAGAATATCTCTTAAAAAAGGCGGCAGAAAAAAAGAATACGGCCGAAGTTTTAAAAAAGAACATCGCATACGCAAAAGCACAGATCGCCGGAAAGAATTATCCCGAAAAAATATGCCTTCAGTACCTTCCCCGGGATT
>CALMWI010000073.1 GCA_937873545.1 uncultured bacterium
GGATTCTTTTATCTTTTCGCTGTATATTATATCTTTTCTCTCAGATATTTTATATTCGGTTATATCGGGTCCGATAAGCTGGTATTCAGTGATCTTTCCTGTTTCGTCAAATGTAGCTCTGATCGTCAGAAAGTAAAATACTTCCGATCCGTTTATTTTAATTAAAAACTCAAATCCTATGACCGGGTTCGACAGACTCAGTTCATCCAGTTTTGAATTAAGAACTATAGCTTCATCTTCGCTGAAGATCTCAACGATATCTCTGTTCTTAAGTTTGTTGGTTCTGTACTTGAACTTCTGATAAAATGCCCTGTTGAAAAAAATGATCTTCTTGCTCCCATTCAGCCTGCAAACCATACATGTCATATCCGTAAGAACGGTTTTGTAAAGTTTCTGGCTGACTTCCAGATTTTTCCGAAGACTGTCCTTGATCTCTTTTTCCTTTAAAATTATCATCATTGTTCTAAATCTGTGCAATATCAAGAACAGTACGCAGATCGTTAATACTGACAGCACTAGAAATTTGATCGGCAGATACGAATTCTTTCTGAAAATTGAACTCTCCGATACGGCGGTAAAAACATTCCATGGATCACCGAAAGGCAGAATGATCTTTCTGAAAGCTCCGTGATATTTATCCCCGTTATATTCAAAACTGAATCCTGTTTTTATTCCGCCTGACAGATATTCTTTAAAAAGTTTAGATACTGGATTGACTTTGTTAATATCGTCTGAAACATTCTTTCCGGTCTCATTTTTATTATTGCTGTAAAGTATATTTCCGGAGTTACTCAGGATCCACTGTATGTCTTTATCACTTGAGCTGCGGAATTTTTCTTTTAGAAAATCCGTCAGATGATCAAATGAGATCAGATAGGCTAAAGACCCTTCATATACACCGTTCTTCATTACAGGCATATGAAGACCTATGCCGTAATATCCCTGAACAGCCATGAAAACATCGCTGAAAACCGGTTTGTGATCGGTCATTATTTTTTTTACATGGCTCTGATAACTTATGTCTCTTCCCACTGAATTCTGATTGTCCGGCACAGTGAAAACGATAATACCGTTTTTGTCGGTTCTTGTTACCGAACTTATGAAAGGTTTGTGCAGCTGAAGGCTGTTCTCGATCTTTCTTCTGCTTTCATCATCAAGACTGTATTGTGAATGATGCTCGGCTTCAAGCTGAAGGTGCTTTGACAGCATCTCTATCACGGATTCAATATTCTGAATGGAATTTTCAACCGCGAAATCGTTAAAAAGCAGTTCCCTTTCCACGATCCTTGATCTGGTTTCGATTATAAGGTAATAGGAAAAGTATATCAATAGAATAACTGAGAGTGCTGTAACTGTTAAGAAAATCGAGTAGTTTACTCTACCTTTCATAATACCTGTCTATATTTTTTCTCAGGCTCACTGTTTTAATGTATAATGATACAATATAATACTTTTTTTTTATAAAAACAAACATTATATTGATGAACCTTATTGAAAATCAGGGAACTATGAAGGTTTTCGTATTTATATGCATGTTATTTTTTAAGGCATCGGAACTATTTGGATCGGATTCCGATTCACTGAATACAGAAATCAACAAAGAATTTCTGATACTTCCGTTCGGTTTTTACACCAATGAAACAAGCGTTGGTCTGGGATTGTTTTCTCAATACAGGCCCGATGAAAACAGCAAATTGTTCGGGAACGCCGTATATACTTTCGAGAATCAGTTCATGTTCTTTTCCATAATCGAATTGAATACAGATAAAAACGCTTTTTACAATACTTTTAAAGTTAAAAATTATTATTCTGATTTTTACGGTCTCGGCAACGATTCAGAACCGGACGACCCTGTTAAATACTGGTATTTTCAGGTTGACAATTATCTTGAAGCCGGTAAAAAAGTGCACAGCGGTGCGGTTATTTCTGCCGCAGTAAATAATTTCTACCACATGCCTGAAGACAAAAAAGAGCTTTTCGACTATCCCGGAACAGGAAACGGTCAATTCGCCAACGGAATAGGCGTATCGCTGAAGTATTCAGCTGTTACTCTCGAGGAATTTTTTAGAGACGGCGTTTCTCTGCGGTCATCTTTTCTTGCTTATCCCGAATTTCTCGGAACATGGGAAGATTTTTCTGTATTTG
>CALMWI010000074.1 GCA_937873545.1 uncultured bacterium
ATATCATCTATCAGTCCTTTCAGTTTTTTCAGTTCAATATTCTGAATCACAGGCTCACCGATATCTTTCAGCAGCACGAGATCTATTTTGTCTGAATTTTTCTTTTTATCCTGAATAATTGATTCAATCATCTGCCCGGTTGAGATTTTAGCCGGAATTTCGAAAGGAAGCGAATTCATTTCGAGAACCTTCTTAAACTTTGCTGTCACTTTCTTATCCAGACCGGCCAGCTTTTCAGAAACTCCGCATGCCGCGATCATTCCGATCGAAACCGCTTCGCCGTGCATCATTTTTTTGCTGTTAAGTTCAACTGCGTGACCGATCGTGTGACCGAAATTCAAAATCTTTCGAATCCCTTTTTCTGCCGGATCCTTAAATACTATGCTTTCTTTGATCTCAGCTGAGGTCTTCACGGCTTCATTCAGTTCCGCCTTTGTATGGTCCGAAAGCGGTTTTTTACCCAGAAGCTTAAACAGCTCTTTATCTCCTATAATCGCAGTCTTTATGACTTCAGCCGCTCCGTTATTAAAATTGCGTATATCCAAAGTTTTTAAGAAGTCAGTATCGATTATTATTTTATCAGGCTGTTTAAAAGTGCCTATCATATTCTTGAAACCTTTAAAATTGACCCCGTTCTTTCCTCCGATCGCCGCATCAGCCTGAGCGAGAAGTGTTGTCGGAACCAGAATAAGTCCGGTTCCTCTTTTGAAAGTGGCGGCGGTATAACCCGCAATGTCGCAGACTACTCCGCCTCCGATCCCGACAATAACGGTATGCCTGTCAGCCTCGATATCAAGAAGATTCTCATAGATACCTTCAATAGTGCGGAGATTTTTGGTTTTTTCTCCACTCTTAAGTATAAGTGTAATGCATTCTTTGAATATCTTAGTTTTGTAAATTTCAAAAACATTATCGTCAGTAATCAACACATACGACTTTCCCTTAAGCTCAGATTTAAGTTCTTTTACTGCATTTGTGAATAATATCTGCTTTACTGCGCTCATTTTATTGCCTTGTAATTTTGCGTTACTTTACATAAATTTAACACAATTTTGGAGATTATGAAATGGATAATGATAAAAAACCGATATATTTATTTGTGACGAACACTTTAAAAGATGAGCCGAAAAAATTTTATATGGCTGTTCTGACTGTATTTTTGGTTAATATCTTCATGTATTATATGTTCAATCCGACTTTCGGAATGATATCGGTAGTTCTGACGATCTTATCTCTTACGGAAATTTTTTTCCCTTTTAAATATGCTCTTTATGAAAAGGGTATTATCGTTGACCGTTATTTTTATAAAGTTAAACATGAATATTCTTACTATAAAAAAGTCCTGAACGATAAGAACGGGATATTTCTTTCGCCTTTCCGGTATGATACCAGGCTCGAATCTTTTAGAGGCATCCTTCTTAGAATTCCCAAAGACAAAAAAGACGAAGTCATAGCTTTTTTAAAGTCCAAGATCGAGATCACTGAAGAAAAAAAGGCGGAATAAACCGCCCTTTTCAACATACTATAGAGATACTTTATTACAGCTGAGGGCCTGATTTGATAAGCGCTTTCGCAGCTTTATTATCGCAGTACTGCTCGAAGTTCTTAATGTATTTAGCAGCAAGTGATTTGGCTTTGGTTTCCCACTCGCCTTTCTTTTTATAGGTATCTCTCGGGTCAAGAATACCTTCAGATACGTTCTTCAGCTTGACCGGCACTGTAAGGTTCAGGATCGGGATGTGTTTTGTTTTAGCCTTTCTGATCGAACCGTCGATAATAGCGTCTATTATCGCGCGCGTATCCTTTATAGATATACGCTTTCCTGTACCGTTCCAGCCTGTATTGACCAGATATGCCGTTGCTCCGTGCTCATCCATCTTTTTAACAAGAGTTTTCGCATAAACTGTCGGATGAAGGCTTAAAAATGCCTCGCCGAAAGCGGGTGAGAATGAAGGAACAGGTTCGATTATGCCGAGTTCTGTGCCTGCAAGCTTTGATGTATATCCGCACAGAAAGTGATACTGCGCCTGATCCCTGTCGAGTATCGAAACCGGCGGAAGAACTCCGAATGCGTCGGCTGATAAGTATATCACCTTTTTAGCATGTCCCGCTTTTGACGGCAGAACGATTTTTGTTATATGGTAGATCGGATATGATACTCTTGTATTTTCGGTTACGGAACCGTCTGCAAAATCCACTGAACCGTTCTTTTTAACGGTCACATTCTCTAAAAGCGCGTCTCTTTTTATCGCTCTCCAGATATCAGGTTCGTTCTCTTCTTTAAGATTGATCGTTTTTGCGTAGCATCCGCCTTCATAATTGAACACGCCGTGATCATCCCAGCCGTGCTCATCGTCTCCGATCAGATAGCGTTTCGGATCAGCTGAGAGTGTTGTTTTCCCTGTGCCTGAAAGCCCGAAAAATATCGCTACATCTCCCTTTTCACCTACATTGGCGGAGCAGTGCATTGAAGCCAGTCCCCTTAGCGGCAGATAATAGTTCATCATAGAGAAAATGCCTTTTTTCATCTCGCCGCCGTACCAGGTTCCGCCTATGATCTGCATTTTTTCCGTAAGATTGAACAGAACGAACACTTCTGTACGCAGCTTATGCTCTTTCCAGTTGGGATTTGTAGCCTTTGATGCATTTATAGACACGAAATCCGGTTCGCCGTAGTTCTCAAGCTCATACTTCGAAGGCCTGATGAACATATTGGTAACAAAGTGAGCCTGCCATGCTACTTCAGTAATGAATCTTACTTTAAGTCTGGTATCGACATTCGTGCCGCAGAATGTATCAACTACATATAGAGTTTTTTCGGAAAGCTGTTTCTGAGCTACGCCTTTCAGCTCTTTCCATATCTTTTCTGAAACAGGGATATTAATATTTCCGTCCCACCAGATCGTGTCTTTAGTAGTTTTATCCATAACGATATATCTGTCTTTGGGCGAACGACCTGTAAATCTTCCCGTCATAACAGCTACCGCGCCTGTATCCGTCACAACACCTTTTTCAAAACCTTCAAGTTTTTTGTCTGTTTCGTGCTGGAACAGAACTTCGTAAGACGGGTTGTGATATATTTTTTTCACACCCGTGATGCCGTATTTTTTCAGATCAAGTTGAATCATTTTTCTCCCGCCTATTTTAATTTTTTATACCTCAGGCTTTTAAATTTAAGTCATTTATTACTCAAAACAAAAAATATTTTATTCAATATTTTACAACGAAAATTTATCAAAATCCGAAAATATTAATACAGATCGCCCCGTCTGTCCGCTCTGCAGTCTATCATTTTGCGGTATT
>CALMWI010000075.1 GCA_937873545.1 uncultured bacterium
AGCTCTTAAAGATCTTTTAAGATTCTCGTCCATAGTAACGAGAGCTCTGGATATGCCTAGTCTTACCGCGCCGGCCTGGCCGGAAAGACCTCCGCCCCTTACATTTACAAAAATGTCGAATTTACCGGTGTTTCCTGTAATATCGAGCGGTTGTTCAAGGTCCATCTGAAGTATTTTCTTTTTGAAATACTGTAAACTTTCGGAACTGTTCACCCTGATCAGTCCTGATCCTGCTTTCATCCTTACTCTTGCTGTGGCGGTCTTTCTTCTCCCAACCGCTGTAAAATATCCGTGTGTATTTGCTTTCATTTATTTAATTTCCTCTTATTTAAAATTTAATGTTTCAGGCTTTTGAGCTGTATGCGGGTGATCCGGACCTGCGTAAACTTTGAGTCTGGTAAGTCTTCTGTCGCGCATTTTGTTCTTCGGAAGCATTCCGCTCACTGCAAAAGATATTATCCTTTCGGGATGTCTTTCTCTCATATCTTCTACGCTGGTGAACTTGTCTCCACCCGGATATCCGGAGTAGCTGAAATACATCTTTGATGTTTCTTTGTTGCCCGTCAGGACGATCTTTTCCGCATTGACTACGATCACGAAATCCCCGAGATCGATATTTGGTGTGTAAAGAGGTTTGTGCTTACCCATCAGCTTATAAGCTATTTCGGTAGCAACTCTTCCCAGAGTTTTGCCTTCAGCATCAAGGATATGCCACTTTCTGTCGATATCGGTGTGCTTAGCGCTTATTGTTTTCATTGTGTCTCCTGTTCTGTCTATTTTAATTTGTTATCGTCACTTTCATTTGCTTTTTTTTGATTTTTTTACAAAAAAAAGACCCGTATGAATATCATAATTAACCTCGGGTTGTGCCTGAAAATTAATCGTTCCCACACGCGAAACCAAATATAATTCAGCAGATAAAGTTCCGCAAGATATTTTTATGATTTTTCTTGTATATTTTTTATTGAAATTTTTATAAAAACCGGTGGTATCTGTTATTTGGGATGAGTATCTTTTTTCCCTTCAAGCCTTTTTGCAACTTCCGGATAAAGTTCTTTCAGGCAATCCGGACATAATGAATGAGAAAATTTTGCTTCGGATCTGGTACTCACATAGTTCTCAACCTGGGACCAGAACCCCTCGTCATCCCTCACTTTTTTGCACGACGAGCATATCGGAATGATGCCCTGTAAAGTTTGGATTTCATTTCTGAGGCTGTTTATAACGGTCTCAAGTTTAAGCAGTTTTGATATATCTCTCAGCTCTTCTATTACAAAAGCAAGCTCTCCTTCTTCATTGAAAACCGGAGTGGATGTTATCTCCTCAAAAACTTCTGTCCCGTTATGTATATGCTTATGAACTACAAGCGAAGGGGTTTTATTTAAGAATGATTCTCTTACAGGACACAATTCCCCGTTTTCCCAGCACGGTTTAGCCGAATTATGTGTCAGAGCATAGCATTTTCTTCCGATCGCGTCATTGCAGCCGACAAGTTTACATGCCGCTTTATTTGCGGTTAAAATATTAAAATCTTTGTCTATCGTCATTACTGCGTAAGACAGATTATCAAAGGCTTCAAATCCAAGATCTTTGCGGTCGTGCATCAGGCACCTCCCGGTTATTGTATGAAATAGCCTATCCTGTCCCATCTGATCGCTTTCCAGAATTTCGTGATCGGGTATTCAGAATCAAATGAGAAATATACCATGATCGGTTTTCCCACTATAAATTCTTCAGTTACAAATCCCCAAAATCTGCTGTCGTAGCTGTTGTCCCTGTTGTCTCCCATCATGAAATATGATCCTTCGGGTACGGTCAGCGGCCCGAAATTATCCCTGTTTCCAAGCCCCTGAAAAATACCGGGCTGAACCGCGCCTTTCGGATAAATATTCATATCTACAAATCTCGCTTTCGCTCTTAGATCTTCCGTTCCTGAATCAACTTCAACAGTATCGTAAAATTCACTGAACTTTCTCCCGTCAACATAAAGTTCCTTATCAATAACTTCGACAGTCTGACCGGGTAGAGCTACGCACCTTTTTACATAATAAAGCCATTGGTTCATACCCGGATCGAAATGCTTGAACACGACGACATCGCCCTGTTTTATGCTTTTAAAAAGCGGTGTCTTGAAATAAGGTATATCGAATCCGAATTCCGTAAACGGTATCCCGAACCAGTCCGGGGACCTGAAACCATAAATAAATTTGTTGACAAGGAGCATATCCCCGATCCTTAAAGTTCTTTCCATTGAACCCGTCGGTATCCTGTAAGCGGATACGACAAAAGACATTATCAGATAGAGTGTAATCACTAGTACCGCTAGGGACTTGATCGCTTTCTTGTATTTGCTGCCTGGTTTTTCTTCTTTCATCCTTTGATAATCCTTTGTGTAAATTGCGCCGAATAATATGTAATTTTATTGCTTTTGTCAATCGAATTGATTTAACAGAACATTTTATTAAAAGTTCAGTAAAAAGACAAAATTTTGTCTTTTCAAACTACTGAATTTAGTTTAAATTTGGGGTCTGAAAAGTTTGAAGATTAAACTAAATTGGGAAGGACTATGATTACTATCACGAACGTCTCGAAAAACTATGGGCAGGTCGCTGCCTTAAAAGACTTCAGCGCTGTGATCAACAAAGGGGAAATTACCGGTATCCTCGGTCCTAACGGTGCCGGAAAAACAACACTGCTGAAGATCATCACATGTTACATGTACCCCAGCAAAGGCAATGTTGTAGTTGACAGCTACGACATCTACTCAAAAAGTCTGAAGATCAGAGAAATGATCGGCTACCTGCCGGAAAATGCTCCGCTTTATTCTGACCTGACCGTGATCGATTATCTGAAATTTATCGCGGCTGTAAGGAATATCCCTAAAGAAAACGTAATGCAAAGGATTCAAACTGTATCCGATCAGTGCGACATCAGATCAGTAGCCTATAAAAGGATCGACGCCCTTTCGAAAGGGTACAGACAAAGAGTAGGACTTGCCCAGGCTCTGATCCACGATCCTGAAATTCTTATACTTGACGAACCTACTTCGGGGCTGGATCCCAATCAGATACTTGAAGTCAGAGATCTTATAAAAAAGCTCGGAAAGCAGAAAACAATGCTTTTTTCAAGCCATATCCTTCAGGAAGTACAGGCTGTCTGCGACCGTGCTATAATCATTAATAAAGGAGAGATCGTCGGTGACGGCGCTCCCAACTCAATGAGCGAAGGTACTTCAAAATTCAAAGAACTCCTGCTTACGGTCAGATCCTCGAAAGATATTCTTTCCGAGCTGAAAGCTATTTACAGCGTCTCGGAAGTCGAAAGGCTTACTTCCGGAGAAAACAACGAATTCTCATATAGGATCAAAGCTGATAAGGAAGCGGAAGTCAGGGACAGAATTTTCGATGAATGTGTAAGCAGTAACGCAAAGATCCTTGAAATGCGGATCGAAAAAGATTCGCTC
>CALMWI010000076.1 GCA_937873545.1 uncultured bacterium
CGTCCAGTGCTAACCCTATCGCTATTTCCGCACCTATTCTTTTCGCCCCTCCTGTTATAAGCGCGGCTTTCTTTTGAGTTCTTTCCATTTATTTACCTATCAGGCTCAGGAATTCTGTTCTTGTAGCCCCGTCTTCTCTGAAGCTTCCGAGCATACATGAGGTCGTCATTACCGAGTTCTGTTTCTCGACTCCGCGCATCATCATACACAGATGCTGGGCCTCTATTACCACTCCGACACCCTCAGCCGAAGTGTATTTCATAACGGTTTCCGCAATCTGCCTTACGAGATTTTCCTGTATCTGCAGTCTGCGGGAATAAACATCTACTATGCGGGCGATCTTGGATAACCCGAGAACTTTACCGGCAGGAATATACGCCACATGGCATTTTCCGAAAAAAGGTAGCAGATGGTGTTCGCATAAAGAATAAAGTTCAATATTTTTTACTATGACCATGTCATCATTGTCCGTGGAAAATACAGCGCCATTGATAATTTTATCAATATCCTCTTCATAACCGCGTGTCAGGAACGAATAGGCTTTTGCTGCCCTTTCAGGAGTTCCGGCAAGTCCTTCTCTACCCGTGTCTTCCCCCAATTCAGTCAGCACTTTTTTAAAAAGTCCGCTGAGTTCGTTTATTTTCTTCTGTTCCATAATATAAGCTCTCCGCCCAAGTTAGTTGTAAATATAACAAATATTTATCTGCAAAACCAAAATATATTCCGCGGATTTAATAAATTATTATGTTGTTTTATACACCAATCATTAGTAAATTTTACTGCAGTTCACTATAATGAGGTCTTTGATATGAATAAAAGTTTGACGGTCAATAAGTTTTATAAAGATGTCCAGGATGAGTTAAAGCTGAAACTTCTTACAGATGCAGCTTTTTCGGAATCAAGAAAGATAGAACATTCAGGACTTAATAAACCCGGACTTGCGCTTACAGGTTATTTCAAGGATTTTAACTGGAGCTGCCTGCAGCTTTTATCCTCTGCCGAGATAAGTTTTATAAACGACCAGTATCAGGCAGGCCACACAAAAGACATTAAAAAACTTCTGGAATTCAAAATTCCGGCTTTTATAATAATAGGACGCCAGAAGATAGATCAGAGATTTCTCGATGAGTGCGTCAGAAAAAAAATACCTGTCTTTAGAAGCACAAAGGCATTTCCCAAGCTCTACGAAGTGATCAATGATTATCTTGATGACTTCTTTGCCCCTTCGACCCAGATACATGGAACTCTGGTCGATGTTTACGGCACCGGACTTTTGATCATGGGCAGAAGCAGCATCGGAAAAAGCGAGATCGCTCTCGATCTCGTTGAACGCGGTCACAGACTTGTAGCCGATGATGTTGTAACGATCCAGAAAAAAGACGAAAAGGTCCTGATGGGAAAAAGCGGTGGCGGTTACACACCTTTTATGGAGATAAGGGGTCTGGGCATTCTGAACGTAAAGGAAATATTCGGAACCAGGGCGATAAGGATGCAGAAAAGGGTGGAGCTTGTTATTCAGCTTGACGACTGGAAAAAGGAAGTTGAATACGAGAGACTCGGAATGGCAGATGACTCGATAAAAATACTTGATGTAGATCTGCCGAGGATAAGGCTTCCGATATTTCCCGGTAAAAATATAACAGTTATCGCTGAAACCATAGCTCTAAACCTTCACCTGAAAGTTTATGGTTATAATGCGGCAAAAGAATTCAATAAACTACTTCTGAATAAGATGAAGAAACAGCAGAAACTTACCCAGTACCTAGATAAAGATTATGAATAATAAACTATTGATAGTGACGCACGGATCGCTTGGAATCGCTCTTATTGAGGTAGCCAGAAAGGTGATCGGAGAGGTCAGAGACGAAGTCATTATCCCCGTCTCCAACGAGAATATGTCAACATCAGAACTTGCCGAACGCATCAAAATGATAACGGAAACAGATACTGATTCCTTTTACATAATAGCCACCGACTTTCCGGGAGGAAGCTGCTTTATAGCATCGAGAAAAGTTGCATCATCAAGCAAAAGGATAACATCTGTTTCGGGCGTGAATATTTCGATGGTGCTCTCATTTCTCACCAAAAGAGAACTGTACCAGGGAATTCAGCTTACAGAAATAATAAAAACTGACGGAAACAGGGCCATTATATCATGATGAAAGAAATAATGATCGCTCTATTTCTTTTCTCTGCTGCGGTTTCAGCTCAGAATCCCGCTACTAATGGTAAGCCTGCCATAAGCAGAATGGCTGTTTATCCTTTCAGTAACGGTGAGTATCTGCATTTTGAGGTAAATTACGGAATAATGCTGGCGGGATATGCTACCATCGAGATCCATGAGGATAAAAATTTCAACGGAAGAGACTGCTTTATTTTTAAGACGACCGCAAAATCAAGAAGAGCATTCGACTGGATTTTCAAGGTAAGAGACTGGACAATGTCATATTTTGATAAAGAAAAAGCCCATACTCTCAGGTTTGAAAAACAGTTGAGGGAAGGCAGCTACGAAGTTGACATTGATATAGATTACGATCAGACAGAGCACAAAGCGAAATATTTCAGAGAGAGAAAGGGCAAAAAGAATAAAAGCTCAGTCATCGATATTCCGGAAAATGTGATGGACCCGCTTTCGGCACTTTTTCATGTCAGAACGCTTGATCTTAAAGTAGGAGACGAGATCATTATACCGGCAACTGACAACAAGAAAGTTTATAACATAAAGGTAATTGTTCACAAAATGGAAACTGTTGAAGTTCCTGCCGGCAAATTCAGATGTTTTGTAGTGGAACCCGTTATGGCGGACGGAGGCGTTTTCAAAAAGGACGGAAAGGTTCAGGTATGGCTGACTGCCGACAAGAAAAAAATGCCCGTAAAAATGGAAACAAAGGTTTATATAGGATCCATCGCCGCCGAACTTGACTGGTATGTTTCAAAATGAGTCTCAGATAATGCTTTTCACAAAAAACACATATATTGCCGCTTTCTTATGCGTAGCTTTACTCCCTTTAACACTGTTATATTATATTGCCGTTTCTATAAGACATTTTTTATATGACTCCGGCCTGAAAAGTTCTTATAGACCTGAAATATTCACGATCTCTATCGGAAATATCACAGTAGGAGGCACGGGAAAAACGCCTACAGTTATAAGTCTCGTTAATTCGATGACAAAGAGGGGATTAACCTCTTTGGTTGTCACAGGCGGGTACGGCAGAAAAAGCAAAGGAAGAGTGATTCTAAACATCAGTACGCAGGTGACCGAATCCGGGGATGAACCGCTTACGATCTACAGGAAAACCAAATCTGAAGTTGTCTGCGATAAAAACAGAACTTCTGCGATAAAAGACCTCTCGGATAATTATGATGCCGTTGTTCTTGATGACGCTTTTCAGCACAGAGCGGTAAAAAAGCACCTTGATATTGTTCTTATTGATGAGAACAGATTCCTCGGGAATCGTCTGCTTTTACCGTCAGGCATATTGAGGGATAAAATCTCAAGGCTGAGATATTCAGATGTTATTATTCTGTCAAAAGTGAAAGACATAAATTCAGCTTCAGTTAAAGAGAAAATATCATACCTGAAAAAATTCGGAAAAAGGATCCTTATTTCTAAGCTGGACTATTCTTATATCTCTGACGGAAAATTAAAAACCGGACTGAAAGATATCTCGGGTTTGAGCATCTCGCTATTTTGCGGAATAGGCGACCCTGATGATTTCTTCGGTATTTTCAATAGTTTCAAGATAGTTTACAGTAGGATTTTTCCGGATCACTGCAGTTATTCAGAAAGCGAGCTGGCTGTTTTAAATAAAATTAAAAATGATTCAGATATTCTTATCACAACATATAAAGATTTCGTAAAGATCCCGCCGGATATAGTTAAAGAACTTAATATCCGTTATCTTGAGATCGATCTGAAGTTTTATGACGAGACTCATTCTGAATTCGATTTATCCGATCTGATCATGAGGTAAAGTGCTTGGAAAAAAATAATCTGTATATAACAGAACTTATAGACAAATGTACGAACTGCGGAAACTGCAGAATAGTCTGCCCAGTTTTCAAAACAACAGGAGAAGAAATCTACTCAACACGAGGCAGGATCAATCTGGTCAAAGGTTATCTGAGCGGAGACCTTAAAACCTCAAAAGAGCTTCGGGAAAAGCTGTTCGTATGCCTTAACTGCAGACAATGCCTTGAATTTTGCCCGGCTGATGTTGAATATTCTCTTATCATAAAAAATGCGAAGAGCAGGATAAGCGCAAGAAATAAAATATTCGATATAAAAAGATCGATTCTTGAGGGAATTTTTTCTTATAAAACTTCATCATCAGATCTTTTTTTTATGCTTCTCAGAAAATGCGGTCATTTTCTCTATAAAAATAATTCGCTGAATTATTTCGGAAAAATCATTTTCAGATTCGCCGGAATAAATTCAGCTGCAAGATTACCTGAAATTCCGTTAAACAATTTTTTTAATATGGGTATAAGGCATGAAACAAAAAATGACCGCGGTTTAAGGATAGCTCTGTTTACCGGCTGCGGCGGAAAATACCTGTACCCTGAATGTGCTGATAATTTTATAAATATAATGCGCTCGCAGGGCATTGAGATTCTTATTCCTAAAAATCAGGTCTGCTGCGGAAACCCTTTATCTTACAAAGGGCTTTTAAAATCAGCCGGCAAAAATCTAAATGCAAATATAAAAGCCTTTAATACGCTTTTAGATGTCAAATATATAGTGAGTCTATGCCCGGAGGCAGGGAACCTTTTTAAAGAATTAGACAGAACTGATCCTAAATTGTCTTTGAGACTCCCTGTCAGTAACTGGATCGAATTAGTAAATGAACTTCAAATTGAATTAGCTCCCAGATACGATAATTCTGTTATATTTCATTCGTGCCCGGGTTGCGGTCAGACTGAATTGTACTCAAACTTTGTAAAATCCCTCTATTCCGATTATACGAAAGTTCCGGATTTTACCTCTGATTTCTGCGGCTGTACCGAGCTGCTTGACAGGTCGAATTATGAGATTCGACGTAAAATCGCAAGATCATTTTACGAAAAAAATGCTTTGGAAAAGACTGACTATATCGTCTGTTCTTCATTTGAATGCATCGAGCACCTGAATGAATTTTTCACAGGCAGTAATCTGAATGTTAGAGCTATACATTTTTTTGATGCGTTGAAGTCTAAGAACTGATTCTCATTTTCTAATGAGGGAACATCGCTATAAAAACACCGGCTGCAATAGCTGATCCGATGACGCCGGCCACATTAGGACCCATCGCATGAGCAAGAATAAAGTTGGTTTTATCGTATTCCTGTGCGTAATTATGAGCGACCCTCGCCGAATCCGGAACGGCAGATACTCCTGCAGCGCCGATCAGAGGGTTGATCTTGTCTTTCAGGAAAAGATTCATGAATTTTGCGAACAGAAGGCCTCCAATGGTTGCGAGGCAGAATGACACAAGACCCAGAAAAAATATTAAAAGAGATTCTTTAGTTACAAATGTTGAGGCCTGAGTGCTGGCGCCTACCGAAAAGGACAGGATTATAGTAGCTGTGTCAAGTATGGCGTTCCCAGCGGTCTTCGCAAGTCTATCCGTTACTCCGCTTTCTTTGAGCAGGTTACCCAGCATCAGCATACCGATAAGAGTTATTGAGCCGGGAGCGATCAAAGCTGAAACCATAAAAGTTATTATGGGAAACAATATCTTCTCTCGTTGAGAAACCTTTCGCGGAGTTTTCATTCTTATAAGAGCTTCTTTTTTGGTTATAAGCAGCTTCATGAACGGGGGTTGAATAACCGGCACAAGTGCCATATATGAATACGCCGCAATCGCTATAGGCCCGAGCAGTTTAGGCGCAAGGATTGAAGAAAGAAATATTGATGTCGGTCCGTCAGCGCCTCCTATTATTCCTATCGAAGCAGACTCGTAGTAGTCAAAACCGAGAGTAAGAGCTACGATAAAAGTCAGAAAAATCCCTATCTGGGCTGCCGCTCCCAAAAGCAGGTACTTCGGATTTGAGATCAGGGCTGAGAAATCTGTCAGAGCTCCGATCCCGAGAAAGATCAGCGGCGGGAATATCCCTGAAGTCACTCCCCAGTAGAAGAGGCTGAAAACGCTGTTCTGCGGGTTTCCTGATGAAAGATTATCGTAAACACCTACAGGTAGTCCAGCCATATACGGCATATTACCGATAATTACTCCGAAACCTATAGGAAGAAGAAGAAGCGGTTCGTAGTTCTTTGCAATGGCAAGATAAATTGCCAGCGCTCCTACTATCAACATTATTACATTGTCAAATGTAAGCGAAGCGAATCCTGTATTATTAAGCAGTTGTATGAATGTATTCATTTTACTTTATCTCGTTTTACTCTATGACGGCAAGTATGTCGCCTTCTGATATATTATCCCCGTTATGAACATTAATCGCTTTTATTTTTCCGTCTCTGGTCGAATTGATGTCGTTCTCCATTTTCATCGCTTCCATTATCATTATCTTCTGACCGGCTTTAACGCTGTCGCCGACTTTCACAAGGACATTTAGTATCAGTCCGGGTAAAGGTGCAAGAACTTCATGGCTTCCTGAGCCTGAGGAACCTGAAGAGGAAGGGGCAGACTGTACCTGCTTAACTGCTGATGCGGCCGGAACGGATGATCCTGACCTTTGTACTGTCTCGATCTTTAATTCTTCGCCGAGATCTTTTAATCCCACATTATATTTCTTGCCGTCAACGCTAATAACTGCATGAGTGGACCCGAATTCCTCAATCCCAACAGTATATTCTTTACCGCTTATGTCGAGTTTTAATTCCTTCATTGCATAATCCTTTAAATTTTTATCTTAAGCCAAATTTTTCAACAGCTTTCCATGCACTATTTCCTGCTGATTTAAAAGTAAGAACGGTCATCGAATTAACAAGGTAAAGTCTTTTATACAGTTCCACTGCGGTCGCGATCGCCGCTACATGTTCCTCGGGGATCTCTTCTTTCTCATAAACTTTAATTTCCTGGGTCTTAACATTCGAGGCAGGTACTGGCAGAGCTTCCTTTCGAAGATCTTTCTTAAAGAAAAAATTGAAAATATGTATTGTTATGAGAATTAGTATAAGCCCGACAAATACGACAAGCATACCGCTCAATGTAATTGTCCATCCGTTCAGTCCCTCGGAAAATTCTTTGCTTATATTTTCAACTCCATATTCTCTTTCTTTCTTTTCTATTCTGCCCTGCTTCACTTCATGCAAAGTCTTAAGAAAAAGTTTGGAATTTGTCAGGCTGTTCTTTTGTATCGTCTGAAATACCGCCCTTTTGAACTCCTCATCTGTATATTGGTAAAATATACTGTCGTTCATAGAATCTTCAATAGTATATTCGGGAAGTTCTTTTAATTCCTGCTCCTGAGGGTACAGACCGGTTGTCAAAGCCGAGATCAATATTATTAAAATAAATCTTACCATATTTTTTCCCTGATATCTCCTGGTTATAGCGGTATGTTACCGTGTTTTTTCGGAGGATTCGTTTCCCTTTTATTTTTCAGCATTTCAAGAGCTTTTATTACTTTGAACCTTGTTACTTCAGGTTCGATTATTCCGTCGATGAATCCCTTGTCGGTAGCTACATAAGGATTTGCGAACCTTTCTTTATAATCTTTGACTTTCTCTGCAAGCATTTTTTCTTTATCTTCGGCTTCCGCTATCTCTTTTGCGAAAACTATCTTGCTTGCTCCTTCAGCACCCATAACGGCTATCTCGGCTGAAGGCCATGCGTATATTATATCGCCTCTGAGCTGTTTTGAGTTCATTACGCAGTATGCTCCGCCGTATGCTTTTCTTGTTATCACTGTGATCTTTGGCACTGTGGCTTCGCCATACGCATATAGAAGTTTTGCGCCGTGGTCAATGACCCCTGCGAACTCCTGAGCGGTTCCCGGCAAAAATCCCGGCACATCTTCAAATGTTATGATAGGAATATTGAAAGCGTCGCAGAATCTGACGAATCTTGCACCTTTTACCGATGAGTTGCTGTCAAGCACACCGGCCATGACTTTGGGCTGATTGGCAACTATACCTACGCTTTTCCCGTTCATTCTTGAAAATCCAACGATAATGTTCTGAGCCCAGTCCTTCTGAACTTCAAAGAATACTCCGTTGTCAACGACATCTTTGATCACCTGTTTCATATCGTAAGGTTTATTCGGGTTATCCGGTATTATCGTATTCAATTCCCGACATATTCTCGAAGGATCGTCATCGCATGGCGACACCGGTGAATCTTCAGTATTATTCTGCGGTATAAAACCAACCAGTGTTCTTATACCCTCAAATAATTCCTGTTCTGTATCGTTCGTAAAATGAGTGACACCGCTTTTCTTTCCGTGAACATCCGCGCCACCGAGCTCTTCATCGGTCACTTTCTCATGCGTGACCTCTTCGACAACTTTGGGACCTGTCAGGAACATATATGCCGTCTTTCTCACCATAAATATAAAATCTGTAAGCGCCGGAGAATAAACCGCTCCACCCGCACATGGACCTACGATCGCGCTGATCTGCGGTATCACACCCGAATAAAGAATGTTTTTTATAAAAATATGTGTATATCCCGCCAGTGCGTCAACACCCTCCTGTATCCTTGCTCCGCCCGAATCGTTGATTCCTATTACTGGAGCTCCTACTTTTGCGGCCATTTCCATGACCTTAGCCACTTTTTCACCTACGGTCTTAGATAATGTTCCGCCTATGACCGTGAAATCAAAAGAGTAAACAAAAACGAGTCTCCCGTGAATAGTTCCGTAACCTGTGATCATACCGTCGCCATAAAATTTCTTTTTCTCCATTCCGAAATCGCTGCAGGAATGAGTACGGAGTTTGTCTATCTCTTCAAAGCTATCCCTGTCCAGAAGAAGATTTACTCTCTCCCTCGCAGTTAATTTACCTTTGGCATGCTGTTTTTCGATAGCCTGCGCACCGCCTCCAAGCTCAGCTTTTTCGTTCTTTGCTTTCAGGTCAAGTATATCTCTTTCATTGCTCATTTATATAACCCCATGCTTTTCTTTAAATCGCTGTGCTAATATATTTATCGTATTCCTTTTATACAAGATTTTTTTTATTATATTTTAATTAAAAATATTCATATCGCTGTTGTGTTTTTTGTTTCTTTGGCTTAAATTCAGAGAAAAAACGAAAAGATATGTATTTCGAGAACCTTCAATATCTTTATCTGATGCCGCTGGCAGCACTTCCGCTGATCATTTATCTCATTTTCAAAAAAAAACCAAAGAAACTGGTATTCAGTTCGCTTTTTCTTTTGAAGAACCTGACAAAAAATGTTAACAGACGGACTAAGATAAAAGATATTATCCTTTTGATAATCCGTACGATCCTGATCATCTTGATTATCCTTATCTTCGCAGGTCCTTTTATTGGCGACAGAACGGACTTTGATCCCGGAAAAAGAACTTCGGCAGTATTTTATCTTGACACCAGTTCGTCTATGGCGGACGGATCGGGAGGAACAACAAAGTTCGACGCTGCGAGAAATATTCTTATCCGGTCAATAAACGGTATTCCTGAAAATACGACAGTCTTTATACTGACATCAGATCCCGGTGAAAAATTCAAAGGTAATAAAAAGGATGCCCTCAGATATCTCAATTCTGTTAATATTTACGGCAGAGAACGACCCTTGAGAGAAATTACAGGATTCGCGGATTCACTTTTCAATGATGTCTCAAATACAAATAAAATACTTCTGCTTCTCACGGACGGAAATGTAAATGCCGATGAGAATATTTCCTTTGAAAACGATTACAACAGGCACGCCATCCTTTTCTCTTCCGACGAAAGCAGAAAAGAAGACATATCGGTTGATTCAGTTATCATTTCCAACAGAACATTTTTGCGTATTTCTTTAACATCCGCAGGCGGTAAGCAAACAAGGCTTGACCTTTATCAGGACGGACGGAAGATATATTCGCAGGATGTCATTTTCGGAAGCGAGAGATCAAAAATGATCAATGTCGAACTTAAAGATCTGGGTAATACGGGAGCTGCGATAACAGCCGCGATAAGCGACGAAAATTCTAACCTTCTGAATAACAGCTATAATTTTACTATAAATGATCTTGAAAAAAAGAAAATTCTTCTAATAGGAGATAAAGACTCCAGAGCAATCAAGAACATTCTAAGCCTTATAGGTACAAATCCTGATTCGGTATTAATACCTCAGGTCATAGCTCCTGAAGCAATAAACTCGGTAAAATTTTCTGATTACAGTCTGTTGTTTTTCTCTTGCATATCGAACTTCAGCTCATTCACTGCTACTTCTGTTAAGAATTATGTCGCTGAAGGAGGGTCGGCATATTTTTCCGCCGGGGATAAGCTTAACATGGTTGAATACAGCGCGAATCTGGTCGGCTCTTTGGGGTTTCCACCGGTCTCGGGCTATGAAAAACTTACGGATTCATACGCGGGTATCAGGATCGAAGAGATGAAACATCCTGTTTTCAGTGATGTTTTTTCAGAGAGTTTTACAGGCGTGAACAGCGTTGAAATATTTAGTTATTATAAAGTTTTGAACAAGAACTGGACAAATCTTATCACTGTCTCCAAGAACCCGCTTTTTTTAGAAAAAAAGCTGGGAAGAGGCAGTATCTTGTTTCTTACGACGGGCCTTGAGAAAAACAACTCCAATATTCTTGAAAACGGCATATCAGTACCTGTCATACTCAATTCTCTTTTGTACCTTGTTGGAAGCGAACCGGAATTCGATTTCTCAAAAAAAGTAGGGGATTCAGTCGAATCTGACAGCTACTTCTACCTGACAAAACCGGGAAAAAACCTGGATAAAGCAAATGGCGAGCTATCAAAAAAATTCTTTCTCAAATCGCCCGGATTCTACAGATCTTACAGCGATGAAGGTGTTTTTCTCAACCAAACAGCCGTCAATTATGAACGGGAAGATTTCGGTGATTATACCGAAATGATAAAAAAGTATTTTAACTCAAAGATAATTGCCAATAACGATTACGGTGATACGGAACTGATCTCTTTTGAAAGCAGGGATCTGAAAAATCATCTTCTGATCCTTATACTGACGCTTTTATGCGCTGAGATCCTTATTGTGAGGCTGGTAAAATGATAAAAGCCGACAATCTGACAATTATACTCGATGAACAAAAAATTATTGATTCGGTGAGTTTCAATATATACAGAGGGGAGTATATTTCGATAATAGGGCCGAACGGTGCGGGAAAAAGCACCATTTTAAAGTCTCTGTGCAGGATAATAGATAGAAGCTCCGGCGAGATAAAGATCTTCGATAAGAGCATTTCTGAGTATTCACAAAAGGAGCTCGCAAGGAAGATCACATACATAGGGCAGCTTCAGCCGAACGATTTTACGGCGGAAGAATTCATCCTGTTCAGCAGATATCCGTATTTTTCAGCTTTTGCAGGTATAAACAAAATTGACATGGATATTACACGGGACAGCATGAAAATCACTTTTACATCAGAATTCGCGAAAAGAAAAATAAGCGATCTGAGCTCGGGAGAAAGACAGAGAGTGGCTATTGCATCCGCTCTTGCGCAGGGAACCGACATAATCTTATTCGATGAGCCAGTAACGCATCTCGATCCTTTTTTTGATCACCAGATAAGCGAACTTATTTTTGACATTCATAAAAAAAGAAATATAACTGTAATAAATGTGACACATAATCTGAACGACGCGCTTAAATACTCGGACAGAATAATGGCGGTTAAAAAGGGACGCATAGTGTTTTTAAAAGACTC
This sequence comes from uncultured bacterium, assembly GCA_937873545.1. Lineage (GTDB taxonomy): Bacteria > UBA4055 > UBA4055 > UBA4055 > UBA4055 > UBA12480. Next base: position 11,809 of record CALMWI010000076.1, read on the forward strand.
CGCAGCCGTTAATTCGAAGGATATGAGCGATCTTTTCGGCATAGAATTCTTATCACTGAAAAATCCTGAAGACAATAAACCGGTCTTTGTTAGAACATGAAATCAAAAAGAAAAAAAATATATGTTCTTTCATTCTTCCTTTTAATCTCATTCATTTTGAATTTAGCGGTCGGGTCTGATATAAATTCTTTCCTGAATATTTTTTCATCCGAGATCTCAAATGATATTATCTTTAAAATAAGGCTTCCCCGCGCGCTTTTGGCTATACTTGCAGGCGGAACATTCGCATTGTGCGGAGCGGTATTTCAGTCCCTTTTCAGAAATCCAATTGCTTCCCCTTTTACATTGGGTACAGCGAGCGGTGCTTCATTCGGGGTAACCCTGTTCATTTCATTTTTCTCTGTGAGCGGTTTTACGGGAATGTCGCTGACATCCGTATCTGCTTTTCTGGGAGCTATGATATCGGTATCAATAGTATATTTCGCTTCTTCAGGCCGAAAAAAATTCAACCCGAACTCTATGATACTTACAGGCGTTGTGATCAATTTCTTCTTTTCCGGTCTTATACTTTTCATTCAGTATCTTACCGATCAGGCTAACGCGGTCAGGATCACAAGATGGACTATGGGCGGACTGGATGTAGTCGGAATGAATTCCGTTTTCTTCGCGGCGATCGTCTTTGCAGCAGGATTTGTCACCATATATAATTTCAGGGATGATCTTAACCTTCTCTTCATCGGCGAGGAAATATCTGTTTCGAGAGGAGTTAATATCGACAGATCAAGAAAATACCTTTTTGTCTTTTCTTCGCTTATGATCAGTTCGATAGTATCTTTTACCGGCCCGATCGGCTTTATAGGTATAATCGCACCGCATATAGCGTCTAAATACTTCGGAAGAAATTACAGGATCCTGCTTCCGACCGCTCTGATGACAGGCGCAATTATACTTCTTGTCTGCGATCTGATATCAAGAATAATTCTGTGGCCGGCAGAGGTACCTGTGGGAATAATAACCGCTCTTATCGGCGCGGTTTTCTTTATAAGGATTATTTCAAAATGATTTGTTTAAATTTAAAAGGAGCTGGTATGAAAAGACAGTTAATCTCGTTATTTGGTATGACGCTGACTTTTGCATTTATTTTTTCATGCTCGGAAAAGAAGGACAGTTTACCCGACAAACCCGAAGTTCAGCCCGTTACACCTGACAGCATAGTAATAGACACGCTGAAAGTCGATTCACTGATAACCGATGTTATCGAGGTGGACACATTATTTGTAGATACCCTGAAGATAGACTCTTTCAGCATCGACACTTCAAAAGTTATTCCTTCAGAACAAACGGAGAATTCGTTCTGGAACGACATTAAGATCATGGGCCTGAAAGGCAGCGTCAGATCCCTGTCGGAAACGACATATAAAGCTCAGGATAAGTTCGGCGAGATAGTTAAAGGCCAGATCACCGGAAAAAGCAGCGTAGTATTATTTGAATCGACCGGAATGATAAAGGAAGAGCAGTATTTTGATCACCAGGGCAAACCCTTAAGCACAAAAAAAAATATGTATGACAGCAAAGGAAATAAGATCGAAAACGCATTCGGACCTGACGGCAAACTGGACAATACCAAGAAGATCAGCTATGACATTAAAGGTAATGTAACCGAAGAGACCATTTACAATTCTCAGGGACTTCTTGAAAGCAAATATAAATATAAATATATTGACAGAAAACTTACTGAATCCTGCCTGTACAATTCTGAGGGCAGCATTTCAAACATTGAGCTTTACGGCTATGATATCGACGGAAATAAGACTGAGGAGAACTTCTACAATTCTGAAGGAGAATTGATCGACAGCCACAAATTTATAATTGAGACCGACGGAGAAGGCAACCGTACCGTGAAAGATATCTTCGTTACCGACGGGGTCGAAAACATTTCATGGGAAAAATTCAGCAGAGACGGATACAGGATCGGTCAGGGATCCGGAAAAGCGGGAGATGAGAAAAGTTCATTTACAGAATATAAATATGACGCATCCGGGAATGTGATCGAAGAGACTGGGAACGATCCTGTGCTTTACCTGAAATATGAGTACGAATATGACGGCACAGGGAACTGGATCAAAAAAACAGCTTTCGAGAAAAAAAGCCTTGAAAATAAAATATGGCTGCCTAAGTTTATTACTGAGAGAACTATCACTTATTACGAATAATGATAAATTCCTTTGTTTTCAGACGGTTTTTTTTGTATTATATACTTATGAAGAGATATTTTACAAATATCCGTTCCACCTAAAACCAAACAGGGAGTCTTATCATGATGAAAGAAAAGGTAAGAATTAAGTGTGCTTCATGCGGCGAAGAGATCGGAGAACTGCACAAATCGCCGGAAAAAAAGTATATGGGCTGCGGAAGCTGCGGTAAAAGGACTTTGGTAACGATCAATAAGGACGGATCTGTCATCACAAAAATCTATGAAGAAAAACATATTCCTCATCCGAACACTGAAAATGCTGTAAAAAGCTCGCTGAAAAAATAACATTATTTTTTATTTTAACCTTAAAAAGGACTGCGGATGCAGTCCTTTTTGTTTGTTGACTTTTACGATTAAAATCTATATATTTGCGCCGAACTAATTAGAAAGCGGATCAATGAAAGACAATATAAGAAACTTCTGCATCATAGCGCACATTGACCACGGGAAATCGACACTTGCCGACAGGCTATTAGAGATTACCGGAACTTTGACGAACCGCGAAATGAGAAATCAGACGCTAGACAATATGGATCTTGAGCAGGAGCGCGGGATCACGATCAAATCGCATGCGGTAACTATGAGCTATACCGCAAAAGACGGTAAAACTTATATTCTGAACCTGATCGACACTCCAGGACATGTGGATTTCACCTATGAAGTTTCAAGAAGTATAGCAGCTTGTGAAGGCGCGATCCTAGTCGTTGACGCTTCTCAGGGTATTGAAGCGCAGACATTATCCAATCTGTATCTGGCTATGGGTCATGATCTCGAGATCATTCCGGTTATAAATAAGATAGATCTGCCTGCCGCTCAACCTGAACATGTGGCTAAGCAGGTAAAAGATCTGATCGGATGCATCGATTCGGAAATAGTTTATACTTCCGCTAAAACAGGCATTGGAGTAGATGAGCTCCTTGAAAAAATTATTACCGCTATTCCTCCTCCACAGGGAGAAGATGAAAACCCTCTTCAGGCTCTGATCTTCGACTCAATGTACGATCAGTTCAGAGGAGCAGTAGCCTATATTAAAGTTGTGAACGGCACGATCAAACAGGGTGACAAGATAAGGATGTTCAACCAGAATTCTCTTTTTGAAGTTGAAGAGATCGGCATTTTGAAACTTGACAGGTTTAAGAGGGATGTTCTCTCCGCGGGAGAAGTAGGATATCTTATAACAGGTACAAAAAGCGCAAAAGACATTAAGGTCGGAGATACCGTAACTTATGCCAGGAACGGCTCCGAGCTTCCTTTACCTGGATATCAGGATATTAAGCCCATGGTTTATTCAGGCGTATTCCCGGTCAGTACCGAGGATTATGACGACCTGAAGGACTCTCTTGAGAAACTCAAACTTAACGATTCGTCGCTTGTATATACGCCGGAAAGCTCAACCGCCCTGGGATTCGGATTCAGGGTGGGATATCTCGGACTTCTTCACATGGAGATCGTGCACGAGAGGCTAGAACGCGAATACGATATGTCCGTGATAAACACGTTCCCGAACGTTACATATAATGTTTATTTGACTTCAGGCGAAATGGAAGTGGTTAACAATCCTAAAGATTTTGATATGAGCAAGAACATCCAGCGCGTTGAAGAACCTTTTATACATGCCCAGATAGTTACTCTTACGGAGCACATCGGCGCTATCATGAAGCTTTCACTCGAAAGAAGAGGAACATATAAAGGCACCGATTATCTTGACGAGACCAGAGTAGTTTTAAAATATGAATTTCCTTTGTCGGAAGTAATATTCGACTTTTTTGACAAGCTTAAATCGATCTCGAGAGGATATGCCTCGTTCGATTATGAAGTGGCCGGTTATCAGGCGACCGACATGGTGAGACTTGATATCCTCTTAAACGGCGAAAAAGTCGATGCCCTTGCCGCAATAATTCATAAGGACAAAGCCTATCATTATGGCGAAAAGATCTGCAGGAAACTGAAAGACATAATCCCGCGCCAGATGTTCGACTGCGCTATCCAGGCTGCTATCGGTTCAAGAATAATTTCGCGATCGACAGTTAAAGCGCTGAGAAAGGATGTTTTAGCCAAATGCTACGGCGGAGATATCTCAAGAAAGAGAAAACTGCTCGAGAAACAGAAAAAGGGTAAGAAAAAAATGAAGCAGATCGGTTCGGTGGAACTGCCTCAGGAAGCATTTCTGGCTCTTTTGAAAGTTGATGAATAGATCTAAGTATATAATATTTTTAGTTATACTGCTATTGATACTGATCAGCAAAGTAATTGTTTTCGAATTTTATAAAGTCACTTCGGCCTCAATGTCCGATACTATCCTTCCCGGCGATTTTCTTCTTATAAACAGACTTGTGTTCGGTACGCACACACCTAACAAGATAACTGTTCCTTTTATAAACAAAAGTTTTTCTATACCTTCCGCAAAGATACCTCCTCTTAGGAAGATAAGGGAGGGCGATATTATCGTAATTCAGAATAGGAATTACCCGGAATGCGAGAACAACCTTGTTAAGAGAGTTGCGGCTGTCGAAGGCCGGTCGATAACTATGATAGATGATAACATTTTTGTGGACGGAATTCTTTATAACGAATCGGAAAATGTCGGAGATTCGACAGAAATAATGATGGATGAAAACACTTTCTATGATACTTTTATAGTTCCTGAAAATAAACTTTTCGTTCTCGGTGATAATTTTTTAACCAGCTATGACTCCAGAGATTTCGGCTTTGTTGATATTGATGAGGTTATCGGGAAAGCAGTTATAATTTACGCATCAAAAGATATTAATGGTAATTTCAGGTGGAATAGATTCTTTAAATATCTCGAATAACATTACTTACTTGTTTTAATCTCCAAAACCTGCTCGACGAATTCTGCAGCCTGAGAGCTTTTAGCATCTTTCTTAGTTATTTT
>CALMWI010000077.1 GCA_937873545.1 uncultured bacterium
CTCATGAACTTTCAAAAAAGAAAGATCAATATCGTGGATCGTAAAATAATCATCCGAGCTGAATATGCTGATGTCGTTAAATTTATGAACTGTAAATCTGTAATTCTCCCGTTCAGTGAATGAAGTACCCTCTTTGAAGTTTTCAGATGCAGCTCTCGTATAGAATAGCGGGATCTTCGAAAAAACAGTTAATCTTAAAGGCAGGGGAGAGTTCTTTAATCCGTCTAAGGTTTCAGTATCGGCCTCAAACGGAATGTGAGCAGAGGCCAGTCCGAGCTGTTTCAGCTGCTTAACCGCTATAAAATTGTAAGCCGATAATCCTGGTCCGCAATCTATTTTTTTTGATGTTCCTTTAAGCAGCTTCAAATGGCCGATGTCGTTAGCTTCGTAGGAGATATTATTCGTATGCTCAAGGGCAGAAATAATTCTATTATAGTCCTCAAGATCTTTCTCAAAAAGGATCGGAAAAACCGAAATTTCCACTCTGGTCTTATTTGAAAGTTCCTTGATCTTATTGATATGAGATGTACGCGCAAAATTAACAATAACCTTTTTAATGTCGAGCTCTTTTATCTTATCAGCTATCTGATCAATATCATCTGCATTTATCTTCAGAATATTTGCGTTTTTGAAGCTTACTTCGATTGAGTTCTTGCTGTCCGGTTCCGGATCGTTCAGTTCATGCTCAAGTTTTACCGGAAGTTTTATACTCCTGAGGAATTTGCTTTCTTTTCTGCTCATGGGAGCTATGATCGCACCGAGATCTGAAACGATGTTCTTCAGCTGTGATTTAGCTACAAGAATATCATCCTTGACATCGATCCTGTTAAGATAGAGGTTCCCGAAAGAAACATCTTTCAGCCTGCTTTCGAGTTCGGAAAGAGGAATGCCTCTGCTCTCGTTCACTACCTTTTTTATTTTAGTAGAATAATCGGCATCACCGAATTCTGTCAGGATCTTTATGCTTATATTCTCATTCGCAGTTATTCTAAGGTCATAACCGTTATGCCTTACTCTGCGGTCGTCAGGCGCAGATTTTATCACATTTGTAACCGTTCCTGAATTTTTATTTGTGATCAGATCGTTCAGGCCGCTGTAAAATCCGCTGCCCTGTTCTCGTCCGGTAAAACGGGAAGGGTCAGCTCCGTCTGCTTCTTTATTATCAAGAAGATTTCTATAGAACCGGGTGATCTCTCCCACCCATTCCGCGCTTTTAAGTCTGCCCTCAATTTTAAGTGCTGAAATTCCAGTTTCCGCAAGCTCAGACAGCTTTTCAGAAAGGTTAAGGTCTTTCATAGAAAAGCAGGGAGAAAAATCATCTGAGCCTTCCTGCGCGAATTTAAACCTGCAGGGAGCCTGACAACTGCCCCTGTTAGCGGACTTTCCGCCGAACCAGGATGACATAAGGCATCTTCCGGAAAAAGAAAAGCACATCGATCCCTGTACGAACATCTCCCGCTCAGGAAAGTATGGCTTGTTCAGGGCTTTCAGTTCTTCTTTGTTTAATTCACGGGCGAGCACGACTCTCGAAGCCCCCAGATTCTCCGCCTCTGATAAAGCGGCCGAATTGGCTATACCGAACTGGGTGCTTAAATGAAATTCAAAAGGAGCAAAATATTTTTCGATAAGATAAACAAGCGCAGGATCTTTAATTATAACCGCATCAGCTTTTATATCCTTCAGGTATTTGAGTATTTTTGAAGCGTCTTCAAGTTCTGAGGATTTAAGATCGGTATTCAATGTAATATAAACCCTGACTCTTTTAGAGTGG
>CALMWI010000078.1 GCA_937873545.1 uncultured bacterium
GTGTGTGGTTAAGTACGGTTTCTCTAATTTTCAATGCGCCTTCCTCGGACACTGAACTGATCTTAGTTGCCAATATATGGATACTCGGCTGCATGAATAATGAATCGGCCATTATCTCGACCTGGGTCTCAGTGGTTTTTAGCGTCTCGTCGATAAGATCGGGGATGTAGTTGAGCGTTTCTTTTCTGTGCTTCAGTTCTTTCTTAACAACATCCAGCTCTGCCCCTTTTTTCATATGGGCTACTTTAAATTCTGCCACTTTTATAGCCAGATAATACAATAGAAGCACCTGATTCATATAACTTTTTGTAGCCGGTACAGCGATCTCCGGCCCGCATTTAATCGGAAGATAAAAGTCGCTTTTCTCCTGGGCAAGAGTTGAATTCTCATTATTTACTATAGTAATCTTTTTCACTTTTATTCCGGAGGCTTCTATGTCGTTAAAAATATCGATAAGGTCCTTGGTCTCCCCGCTCTGGCTGACTCCAATAAATACATCGTTCTCTCTTATAGAATTTGAATACTGTCCCCTAAAATTACCCGGAAGTATAGGAGTGAACTTTATGCCTGCAATATCATTGAAAAATATTGCCGCTGTTTTAGTGGCGTTATATGAAGTCCCGCATGATATCGTATAGATGCTGTGCTGTTCTTTCCATGCTGTAAAAATAGTTTCAGCGAATTTATCGGCATGTTGATGGAACTTATTCATTTCTCTTATCTCAGCACCTACATCCAGTATTTTTGAAGTGAGTACATTATCTTTTGTATATTCCTTTCCTGATATTACATCGAGAAAAATATTCGAGTAAGTTGAGAAAAACTCAGTGTCAAGAAATTTTTTCTTGTTCGATCTTTCTATCAGATCAGGAAGGTCGGACTTGATCTTTTCAGATATTTTTTTAAGTTCTTTTGAAGATCGGAATTTATTGAACAGATCTTTCTGCTGATCCAGCGATTCGGCTCTGTATATAGATTTCGATGCTTCTGTAACAAAATCAACAAGCTTCAGTTTATCGAGTATCGATCTGATCTGCTTCGTGCTTTCACTGCCTTTATTGAAAAAAGCTATAAGTTTTCTTGAGCTCTCAACCTGGTTGAAAATCTCCTGATGCATAAAGAATTTAAAAGGAGGAATAAGTTCAGTATCTTCAGCTCTTAATTTGCTCCTCGTAACCGGAACAACGATGCTGTCGCCCTTTTTTATCTGCTTAACCGTTCCGTCCTTGTATTTCCATTTAAGGTCTTTAAAGCTGTAAACCTGGTATTCGTCGCTTGAGTATTCGATAAATGTTCCTTCTTTCAGATCGATAATGTTCTTTGTGAATTTTAAAATAGCGGTTAAGTCAGATGACAGCAGTATGAAATTATTGCCTTCCGCGCTTCCTTTGCCTGCGTAAAGACTGCTTCCGGCTTTTATTGCATATGATAATTCCGTAACGGGATCTACAATTACTGCGGCATAAGAACCGACTACCTTTTCGGATGCGCTCAGAATAGCTTTTTTCATGCAGTCTCTTCTTATCTCTCTGTCAGACTGCTGCTTCTCTTTAAAATTTTCAAGATGCATATCAAAATAATGTTCCACCATATGAACCAGCATTTCACCGTCATTGTCGCTGACAACCTTATGTCCCTGATTCGTTAAGAACTCCTTTAAAGATGAAGTGTTCGTAATATTGCCGTTATGTGCGCCGTAAATATGTTTTTTACATTTCACTTCATGAGGCTGTGCATTATTTTTGGTAACTGCGCCGAATGTGGCCCATCTGACCTGTCCGCAGAAAATCTTTCCCTTCATATCGGTAATTCCGAGCGTTTTAACAAGATCCGAAGGAGCTCCTACGTCTTTTTTCAAAATTATATTTCCTTTATCGTCCTGTATCGCGGCCCCGGTTGAATCATATCCCCTGTATTCGAGGCTTTTAAGAAGCTGTGAAGCATATTCACCCATTTTAACATCGGTCTTAGCAAATGACAGTCCCAATACTCCGCACATTTTTATCTCCGGATAAATTATTCTTAAATTCGACTAAATATGAGTAATTTATGTCCTTTTATCAAGACTTTAATTATGAAGCAGTAGATTTTATTCAGATTGACAGTGCCCGATATATTATATATATTTGATGCTGTTAAGAAAAAATCAATTCGGGAACGGGTACAGTATGAAAAAAATAATCCTGACGATAGTCATTCTGACAGCTTTCAGCACGGTTCTTCCGAAAAATGTTACGGTAGTTTTCAGCGGAAGCAACAACGGATACTACAGGGACTGCGGCTGACCGGTCGAAAGACTCGGCGGTCTTGCCGAAAGAAAAACATGCTTCGACAGTCTCAAAACTGCCGATGAAAATACCGTATTTTTCGATACAGGAGATTTCTTAAGCATGAAATCTTCGCTTAACGACGATGAGATCGTGGCAGGAGTTTACTCATTTATGGGATATGATGCTGTAGGTTTAGGAGACCAGGAATTCATCAACGGAATAGGTTTTATTAAGAACAATATAAGCGGTAAAATTCCATTAACATCATCAAATCTGGAATTTAGCGATAAAAGTATTAAGGTCGAGAAATTCAGGATATTTCAGATGAAGAACGGAATTAAGGTCGGAGTTACGGGAGTGAACTTTGCTACCGATTTCAAATATCTTATGCGTAACAACACCATTAAAGAGACCGATATCATCGTTGATAAAGCTTTTGACAACCTGAAAAAGAGCCTGGCTGAATTGAAAGGTAAATGCGATCTTATTGTAGTGCTAGCCAGCCTTAATCAGGAAGGGCTGGTAAAACTGCTCGATAATGTTGACGGATACGATCTGGTTCTTGCGGGGAACAATGGAGAAGAATTCAGATATGCGAGAAGGATCGAGAACAAAATCTATCTTCAGAACGGCAGGGACGGCGAAAAGATCGGCAAAGCGGTTTATGAAATAAAAAACGACGGCAGACCGCAGTTCGTCAGCTACGAACTGATAAAAATAAATGCTAAAAAAATCAAAAGAGACGCTAAGATCGAAAAAATAATTAAAGACCTGGAAAAATAGGATCATGAGTAGAAAAAGATCCTTCGGTATTTTACTGATCCTGCTTTCTGTTGCGCTGTTAACCGTTTGCCTCTGGACTGATAAATACATCATAAACAAGGTCGTGCTGACCGGAACTGACAGCGTTTCTTTTAAAATACCGAAAAAAGCTTCATTCGGTGAGATCGCCCGGATCCTCCGCAGCAGGGATTTAGATATTACCGACCTTGAATTCAAACTTACAGCCAAATGGATGAAAAAAGATAAGAAGATCAAATACGGCAAGTTCACACTTCATCCGGAAAAAAGCCCTGTAAGGCTTAAAGAACTGATCAATTACCTTTCGGAAGGCAGGAATATTACAGTTAATGTAACTGTTCCTGAAGGTTCGAGGCTTGTCGAAATAGCCGGAATATTCAGAAAGAACCTTGATATTGATTCTGCCGCTTTTGTCGAAAGAACTTATGATCAGGAAATGCTTGACAGATATAAAGTGCCTGCACAGTCTCTTGAAGGCTACCTCTACCCTGAAACTTATAACTTTAATATGGAAGAGAACATCGATCTGATCATCGACAGGATGTACCGGACCGGCAGACAGAAACTTCACAGACTCAGAGCCAAGATAGACAACAGTGTTTACAGCGAACACGAGATTCTTACTCTGGCCTCTATAATTCAGGGCGAAGTAATGAATTACGATGAAGTGAGCCTGATCAGTGCGGTTTATCACAACAGGCTGAAAAAAGGGATGCTCCTTCAGGCTGATCCGACGGTGCAGTACATGTTCGACAGGCCGAAACGGCTTCTAAAAACCGATACATCAATTGATAATCCGTACAATACATATAAGTACAAAGGACTGCCGCCAGGACCGATAAATAATCCGTCGGTAAAGGCAGTCGAAGCCGCTCTCGAACCTGCCGATGCGCCGTATATTTATATGGTGGCTAAAGGCGACGGCACCCACAATTTCAATGTCGAACTAAATGATCATATAAACGACAAGAACAGATTCGACAGACATGTCAGAAAAGAGAAAAAATGAGATCTGAACTTAACGAAAGACAGAAGCAGGCGGCCGAGCATATTGACGGCCCGCTGCTGATAATAGCCGGAGCAGGCAGCGGTAAGACACGGGCTCTCGTTGAGAGGATCGCGAATATCGTAGCGTCGAAAAAGGCATATCCTTCGGAGATAATGGCCGTCACATTCACCAACAAGGCCGCCGGTGAGCTCGTCGAAAGGATCACTGCAAGGGTCGGCGAGATCGGCAAAATGATCTTCGCCGGAACATTTCATTCTCTCTGCACGAGGATATTAAGAAGGCATTCCGATCTGTTGGGTTACGGATCTAATTTCGTTATCTACGATACCGAAGATAAGGAAAAAGTTATAAAACAGATCGTTAAGAATAATAATTTCAACAGCACTTCATTCCCGGTCAAGAAAATTTCGGCTATAATTTCGATACTGAAGAACAGGCTCGTCTATCCTGAAAATTATACGCCCGAGTCAGACGAAAATTTTTATGAGAAGATCAGAGAGATCTATGCCGACTATCAGAAGGAGCTCGAGAAGTGCAACGCGTTCGACTTTGACGATCTGCTCTGCATGACCGTAAAACTTTTTCAGAAAAATGAGGAAATCCTGTTCCAGTATCAGAACAGGATCAAATATATCTGCGTTGACGAGTATCAGGATACGAACTATGTTCAGGACCTTCTTATAACGCAGCTGTCGGCGATATATGAAAATGTGTGCGTGGTCGGCGATGAAGACCAGTCTATTTACAGCTGGCGCGGAGCCGATATAAATAATATCCTCAATTTCAGGGATAAGCATAAGAACTGCGCGCTTATCCAGTTCGAACAGAATTACAGGAGTTCGGCGCATATACTGACCGCCGCCAATTCAATAATAGCAAAAAACACTCAGAGGCTGGGCAAGAACCTTTTTACCGATTCGGGAAAAGGCGAAAAAGTCCGCCTGATATCGGCAGCTACCGACATCGAGGAAGGTTATAAGATCACTTCCGAAATAATCGAACTTATCGCGAAAGGTTCGGTCCTGAAAGAGATCTGCGTTCTCTACAGAACGAACTCGCAGAGCAGGATAATAGAGGAGAACCTGCGCAAGAACGGTCTCCCCTACACGGTCATCGGCGGCCTTAAATTCTATGAACGGAAAGAGATCAAAGACCTTATATCGTATCTGAGGCTTCTTATAAATTCAGACGACAATGTTTCGTTCGAGCGGATAATCAACTTTCCGCCCAGAGGGATCGGCAAGACCACCATGGAAAAGATCAAACAGCACGCCATGAAGAAAGGCTGCTCTTACTATAAAGCCCTTAAAGATTCGGAAGACGACCTTTTTACAGGCGCGACGGCAAAGAAAACAGGCGCTTTTATTGAGCTTATCGAAAGAACTTCGGCACAGATGAACGAAATGAACGCCCAAAGGGTCACCGCGCTTGTTTTCAACGAATCCGGGCTTAAAACGCATTACCTGAAGGTTTCGGATGAGACCGAAACGAATTCGAGGATCGAGAACCTTTATGAATTTTTAAGCGGTGTGTCCGAATTCGTCAAATCCGAGGAGAGGAATACTCTGCTCGATTTTCTTTCCGCTGTTTCTCTTCTGTCCGACATAGATACATATAACGACCGCGAGGATAAAATAGTGCTGATGACCGTCCACTCGGCAAAAGGACTCGAATTTGATAATGTGATCGCTATCGGTTTAAACGACGGCCTCTTCCCGTTCATCAGAATAGACGAGCCTTTAAAGCTCGAAGAGGAGCGCAGACTTTTTTATGTGGCGGTCACAAGAGCGAGAAAGAAGCTGATAATTTCGACTTTCAAGGACAGAAACAAATATTTCGGTGATAATTCAGGCTATCTGCCCTCAAGGTTTTTAGACGATCTGCCTGAAAGCTCGACCGACAAGACGAAATATGAAAAATACGACAAGCCTCAGATGAGATACGACAGGCTTTCGAAATATGAAATGAACGCTGCCAATTCTGAAAATGTTACGGCATACGAAAAAAAGGATATCGTTCATTCGAAACAGTTCGGAGAAGGTATCATTCTTGATGTAGAAGGAACTGGCAGTAAAAAAGTAGTCACTGTGGATTTTGACGATTTCGGCATAAAAAAGCTGCTCGTCAGGTATGCGGATCTGAAGAAAATTTAA
>CALMWI010000079.1 GCA_937873545.1 uncultured bacterium
AATCTTTGCCTTTAACCGCGTCTAAAAGTATTTTAATTGAGAATAGATTTTCTAAATTAATAAACAGCGTGTTGTCTCCTTCGTGCAACAGTACGAGTTTCGGAATATCTTTTTTGATGCGCCATTCTGTTACAGCCTTAATAAGTTCGCTGTCGTTCTGAACTTTATAAAACCCTTCAATATCTTTCTTTTTTACTTTCCATTCCGCTAAATGTAAAATTATATTTTTATAGACGATCCGCGGTATATGTTCATACCTGTTGGTTATACTACCCATAGGCAGTGACACTCCGTGCATGCAGTCCTGAAACTGCATTTCGCAAAGGAACTGATATATCGGCTGAGCATTGTACGAATAATTATGCGCATTACTTAAGCGTGGAATTATTTTCTTGCCGTGCTTCTTTGACCGCATGATCATTTTACCGCCTGCAGCAGAGAGCATTATATCGTCAAGCCGTATCTGATATTCAGGATCTGCATTTGATCTTGCAAGATATGGAATTTCGTAATCATGGAACTGCGGATGAAGCAGAACATTACCCACCCTTGCCTGAGGAAGGTGCACTATTTCGGCAACAATACTGTCTTTAAGAATTTCCTCTTCTTTTTGTTTTATCTCTCTTACAAATTTTTCGGTTTCTTTATCCGCATGACAGAATCTGCCGATAAGATTGGCTGCGGATGAACCGCCTGCGCTGCTGATATAAATCTGTTTTTCGCCTTTTTCATTTACAAACGGAATTTTTATTACGGCTGAAAATGTGGGAGCTAGTTTATTCAGCCTGGCTTCGAAACCTTTTACATCTTCGTCAGATAATTCAATATTTTTTGATTTTGTGACCAGAGAATCCATAATTTTTTTATCTATAAGCTCAATATATTTATTCCAGCCTATCTTATCGTTTTGCGCATATCTTGATCTGACAGGGAGTTTTTCAAGTAAAGGCGGATTATCTTCTCCTCCCGTTGCAGGCAGGAACCCGATACCGAATTCAGGATCAAGGGCGTCAAGGATACATACTTCATTATCACCGTATTTTTTTTCAAATCTTTCTATGAACTTATGCAGGTTAGTTTCGGAAGGTTCTGATGTCAGCTTTGATAAAAATTCTATTCCTTCAAGTACTTCTTCAGCGATCTTATTGTCAAGCACAGCTTTTTCAACAGGCTTATACAGATCAGTTTGAAAAAGATAATTTATTTTAAATTCCGTTTTCAGCTCTTTTATAGCTTCCGATAAAGGAACATAATTTTCGACTGAATCACCGGATTTCATACTATCAATATTCTCAAGGCTTGTTTTAGCATGATGCAAGACTCTCTTTATATCATCAATTCCTTCAAAATCTTTTATTACATCCAGAAGCTGATGTATATACTCATCGCCTGTTATTGAAGGCTCGATCCCGCTTATTAATAGCTGGCTTTCGATCAGTTCGTTTACAAAAGCTTCGGCAGTTTCATAGAATATTTCATCGTCAACTATTGAATTACTTAATTCCGCTATGGTGGATCCTTTTTCCGCGCATTTTAGTATCTGCTCCAGATAATCTGAATTGTCAACTGCAACTATATTATGCGTTCTTTCGCTTTTTATATATTTATATTCAACATACCTGATATTATCGTCAATTCTGTTTATACTTGAGTTAGGATAAAATTTAACTTTGTTTCTGATCGCCGGGTTTTTTATCAAATCCAGCGACAAGGCTACAAGATAATTCATGTCGAATCTTGTATGCGATCTGTATTCGTTTATGTTTTTAAGTTTGATATCTGTACTTTCTCCGAAATCGCCTATAGAAAAACCCGCAAAAAGACCGAACG
>CALMWI010000080.1 GCA_937873545.1 uncultured bacterium
ATGAGATCCTTGATAAAAGCGAAGCAAATGATAATTTTAAAACTTCGATATCTTCGAATGTTGAAGAGGTTTATAATTCAGACGGAACCGTCAAAGTGTCCGAAATGACAGTATATTCAAAAAACGGGAACGATAAGACAATTATGGAATACACCGAGCCGAAAAGGATAAAGGGAATGAAGATTTTGATGCTCAATAAAGGCGATGATATCTGGTTCTATTCAAACAGGACCAGCAGAGTTAGAAAAATAGCTTCTCATCAGAAGAACCAGTCGGCGAATAATTCAGACTTCAGCTATGATGACATGTCGATGTCAGATAACAGGAAAGATTACATATACAGCCTTACAGGAGAAGAGGATCGTAACGGTTCGGGCTGTTTCAGGATCGAATTTAAGGCTAAAGATAAGACAGTTACATACAGCAGATTTGTGATCTGGATAGACAGATCGAATTATCTGGCACTCGGAGGAGAGTTTTTCGATGAGGACGGAAAGCTTTGGAAAAGGCTGGATGTGAGAAATATAAAAAAGATCGGCAAGTACTGGACCGCAGGCGAGATCGAAATGAAAAATATTCAGAAAGACTCAAGAACGGTAATTAAAACAAAAGATATCAGATTTGATACCGATCTGCCTGACGATATGTTTACGGAAAGAGGACTGAGGAAATAAATGAAGAATTTAAGAACTATATTGTTCGTTGTGTCAGCAGCGGTTTTAATAAATTGTAAAGCTGAAGATCAGTATCTTAAACTCGGAGGGTACCTTGAGTCAAGACTATCGTATTTTGCTTTTGAGGACGAGATCACAACTGCTAACGCGCTTTTCAGGATGGAAGGGAATTATGATGTTTCGGATAAAGGTAAAATCGAAGCACATCTTCTTTATTTTTATGATATGCAGCCGGCAGATCCATTTTCGGGTTTCAGAGAGGGCAGTGTTTATGACAGGATCATCGATAAATATTACCAGGAAACGCTTGACGGAATAAGTCCGGTCCTTGACGACCTGACTCCGGATGAGCTTGATCTTCTTAACCGTATTCTTGACATATACTCATCGGGTTATTTTGACCATATTTCGTATTCATCCTTCTTTCCTAAAGAAACTCTTGTCATGGACAGAGCTTTTATTAAGTTTTTTTTCAGATCTTCTGACCTTGTTTTCGGCAAACAGCAGATCGCATGGGGTACAGGCTATGTATTTAATCCTACAGATATATGGAATATAAAGGATCCTACAGATCCGAACAGCCCGAAAATAGGCGTCCTTGCAGCAAATCTGGATTTTTTCTTCGGCGAAAACTCTTCATTCAACATAATAGCCGCTCCGGGAAGTAATTTCGACAATATGAAATACGGGTTCAGACTTAAATCGACTGCGGGAAGGTACGAATACTCATTTTCTGCCGTAAGGGATAACTCAGATGATGCAGCGCTTCTAGGGCTTCCCGAAAGGATACAGATAGGGTCGGATTTTTCAGGTGAGATATTCAGCGGGATCGGATTTTTCGGCGAGGCCGCATTGTCAAATCCCCGCTATCATGGAATGGAATTTTCAGAAACAGATTCGGCATATGCGCAGTTCTGCACCGGATTTGATTATACATTCAAAAACGGTCTCTATGTTCTTGGCGAGTATTACTATAACGGGCTCGGAGAGAAGGATCACAAAGATTATGATCTGACTGCTTTTACAAGGCTGACAGGCGGAGTGATGTCGGGGCTTGCCGAGAACTATTTCTCAGCGGTCGCGTCATATCCTTTTTTAAATGATTACACATGTACTCTGATCGGTCTGGTGAATACGGACGATATGTCATGCGCTGTCGTACCTGAACTTGAATATGCGTTCCATCAGAACATTTTGGTCAAACTGAATTCAAATATTTACCTGGGAAGCAGTTCAAGGACAGAGTTCGGCGGGCTGGTAAATAAAATATCATTTTGCGTGACAGGATATTTTTAACCAGTGGAAAAAAAAGTATTTATATTCTTGAATTGACAGAAAGTTAAAATTATATTGAAGGTATTCTGAATAATGGAAGGATCTGATGGATAAATATTTCGACAAACTGGTAGATCACAGAAGAAAGCTTCATAAAATACCCGAGACAGCTTTCAACGAGAATGAAACCGGCAATTACATAAAAAAAGTTCTCCATGAACTTGGATGTTTTAAACTTCAGCTGATGGCAAAAACAGGTATTGTTGCGGAATACAGAAAGAATGACGGGCCTTTTATTGCCTTCAGAACAGATATTGACGCGCTAAAAATAAAAGAGTCAACAGGGCTTGAATTTACTTCGCAGAATGACGGCTATATGCACGCCTGCGGACATGATATTCACATGAGTATGCT
>CALMWI010000081.1 GCA_937873545.1 uncultured bacterium
CCATCTTGAGGAGGTGGCGCCCTAGGGTGTAGGAGTTCAAATCTCCTCTTCAGCATAAAAAAAGATCCGCAGCAGTGCGGGTCTTTTTATTTAAATAAACAGTTGAAATTATATCTGAAATAATATAAATTGAATAAAGTAAATTTAGCGGAGTGTTCAATGGCGGGAAAAACATATATTCTGGATACTAACGTACTTCTTCATGATTATAATTGCCTTCGCGGTTTCGACGACGATGATATCGGTTTGCCGATCACTGTGCTGGAAGAACTTGACGAATTCAAAAAAGGTCAGGATCAGTTGAATTTCAACGCGAGGGAATTCACAAGGCAGATAGATGAAATATCCGGGGGTGAAAACGGTTCTGTCAAAGATCTATTTGAATCCGGTATCCAGCTGGGAGAGAACAGAGGAAAGGTCTTTATTATGACCGATGTGAAATTCAGAGAAGGATTTGCCGACAAATTCATATCGGGTAAAGAGGATCATCATATACTTGCGGCGTGTTTCAATTTTATTGAGGATAATCCGGGAAAAGAAGTGATTTTCGTCACTAAGGATGTGAATCTGAGGCTGAAGGCAAGAGCTCTTGGTATCATCGCAAGAGATTATCAGATAGGCAAGATCAAGAGCGCGGAGGAATTGTTCACCGGCGTTGAGCTTATGGAAGATATGGATGAGGATACGATTAACTTGCTTTATCAGAAAAAGCGAATATCTAAAGGCGAGTTCAAGTCTGATACAGATTCCGGGTCAATATCACTTAAACCAAATCAGTATTTTGTGCTTAAGTCACAAAATAAATCCGCTTTAGCTAAATATGATAATTTCAATCAGGAAATATCTCTTGTTGAATCGAAAGAGATATTCGGGATCAAACCAAGGAATTCAGAACAGATATTCGCTATCAACGCTTTAACTGACGATAGAATAAAGCTCGTAACGATCTCCGGAACAGCCGGTACCGGAAAGACCCTTCTCGCGCTCGCTGCTGCGCTTGAAAGCAGAAAAGCCTATAAACAGATATATCTTAGCAGGCCTATAATACCATTAAGCAATAAAGATATCGGATACCTTCCCGGAACGGCGCAGAACAAGGTCGAGCCATATATGCAGCCGCTGTACGATAATCTTCAGTTCATTCAGAATAATTTTAATGAAGGTTCCGACAAATATGAGATAGTCAACGAGCTTCAGAAAAGGGAAAAGCTCATCATCTCCCCTCTTGCATACATAAGAGGGAGATCTCTCAGCAATGTATATTTTATAGTCGATGAAGCTCAGAACCTGTCGCCGCACGAGGTTAAAACAATAATAACAAGGGCAGGAGAAGGTACGAAGATTGTTTTTACGGGAGATGTTTATCAGATAGATACACCTTATCTTGACTCCGAATCGAACGGACTTTCATACATTATAGATAAACTTGAAAATCAGGACCTGTATGCGCATGTAACACTAAAAAAGGGCGAAAGATCAGCTTTATCGGAAATAGCGTCTAAACTGCTTTAAACAAAGAGGATTTATGGAAAACAAATCTACCGAAATTATAAAACCGAAGGCGTTTTTAGTAGGAGTCTGCCTTGACAACAGGGAGTATGAAAAAGCTCAGCGTTCGATCGAAGAACTGGAAAGACTGGCAGATACCGCGGAGATCGAGGTCTTGGAAAAATTTATCCAGAACAGAAAAGCTATAGACAGAGCGACCTATGTAGGTAAAGGATTTCTTGAGGATCTGAAATCGAAAATGGAAATGACAGGAGCAGAACTTCTGATATTCGACAATGAGCTTGCGCCAACACATGCCCGGAATATAAAAACTGATTTCAAAATAGAAGCTCTGGACAGGACAGAGATCATCCTTGATATTTTTCATATGCACGCCAAAACCAAGGAAGCTAAGCTTGAAGTCAGGCTGGCTGAATTGAAATATCAGCTTCCGAGACTAAAAAAACTATGGTCTCATCTTGACAGAGAAAGAGGGGCTTCCGGAAGCTCAACGGGAGCTTCCAGGGGTATGGGTGAAAAGCAGATCGAGATCGACAAAAGGATCGTAAAAGATGAAATAAGGTTTATATCCCACGAACTCGAAAAGATAATGACGCAGAAAATCACTCAGAGAAAAAGCAGAGAGTTCGCAAAAAAAGTTTGTATAGTAGGTTATACAAATGCAGGTAAATCTTCTTTATTTAATAAAATAACGGGTGAAAGCGTACTGGTTGAGGATAAGCTTTTTGCTACTCTCGATTCAACCGCGAGAGCTATAGAGATCGGCAGAGGCGAAAGTATAATTCTTTCAGATACCGTAGGATTCATTTCTGACCTTCCCCACAGTCTTATCGCATCTTTCCGTGCGACATTAAGAGATGTTATGGATGCTGACCTGCTTCTGCATCTTGTTGATATAAGCGATGAGAACTGCGAAGAACACATCAAAGCTGTAAAAGAAGTACTTGAGGAGATCGATGCGAACAGGATCCCGATGCAGATAGTTTTCAACAAAATAGACCTCCTCGGTGAATACAGAGTCAGAGAAGAAATATTCGCCGATGTATATGAAGGCTCCCAGTTCATCTCTGCGGTGACAGGAGAAAATATTGACCTTCTGCTGAATACAATAGACGAAAAGCTCAACATGTCGTCGAGGTATGATCTGCTTTTCCCGTTCGAAGAACAGAAACTGATTGCGAATCTGCACAATTATGCTACGGTTATATCGAAAGAATTTACGGACTATGGGGTTTCTGTAACTGCGATAATAAACAAAGACGATGTATATAAAATCAGCCGATTTATCGTAAACAACCGGACATAAGCCTGATCTATACCAACTTTTTAAAACAATTTTCTTGCAGATTTATATTTTTTTTCATATTTTTAGAACTTCATTTATTTAAGTATGAAGTGTATGGAAACGATGCGCAAATACATATTTCACGGAGATTACAGATATTCTATCAGTAATGACTGTTTTCTTATTTGGGTCGAAATATGTGATTACGAAAAAGGTGTTGACAAATTCGCGACAAAAGAGGATCTGAAAGATATTTTTTTCAGAAAGAACATACCTTTTCTGGATACCGTAAGCGCCGATTTCTATATTCCCCATCAGGATAATACGAGAATATTAAGCACGGTAGATTCGCTCCATCCCGATCTGATAATAAAAAAGGAAAAAGTAGAATACCTGAAGAAGTACATAGACTGTGCGATGGTGCCGTTTTATGAATTCAATTATTTTGTTAAAGCTTTAAAGAACATAAGGAACTACTCGCTCTCTCCCTCTTTTAAATATTACGATAAATTTCAAAAATTCGTGCGGGATCTTATAGAAAAAAAATATTATGTTCCGGGATTTTTTCACAACGGCGAAGATTATACTTTCACATATTATCCATATGTAACAGGCGATATCAACAGGCAGCTTGATGTTTTTGTCAGGAACCTGCCATTAATTTCCATTTACGGTAAAGGACTGATCGAGGATCAGAGATCATTTGTTGACAATCTGTTCCTGGCATGCCTGAATTCACAGATAGATTATTTTCTTACAAAAGGAGACGCGCCCGATTTTGCGGACAAAGCGCTTAGAGCCAGCAGCATAGCTCATCTTGTTATAAAAGATAGCGGAGTCAAGATCTGCGGTTATAATTTTGAAGAATGGAAAAGCTGGGTAAGCAGGATCGCGTCAAAGTATATATTTCTTCTGGCTTTCGACAAAACCGAGAACGGGTTATGGCGAATCCACTATGGTATTAAAACCGGTAACGGAACCGTATCGGCAGAAGAGATCTACTCATCTGAAGATAATGATATCAGAACATTTTTCATCCTTGAACTTATTAGGATATCACAGTTTTCAAGATATATAAAAGACTCCCTGCTCTCCCCTACACCTGCTCATGTGGATATAACCGAAGAAGAACTTCTGAGTTTTCTAAAATACGATGCGGAAATGCTCGGCGGCAACAGGGTCAAGATCCTCTACCCTCAGTTCTTTAAGAATATTAACAGACTCAAAGCAAAAATAAAATTTAAAAGCGGAAAAACACAGAGTTTTTCGAAAGGTACAGTATCAAGAGCCGTTCTGGATTTCGACTGGCAGCTTTTTGCAGGAGATATTCAGATAGATAAAAGCCTCATTGACGAAATTCTTAAGACCGATCAGGAATTTATAAAGATCGGAGACAGTTACATTGAGCTTAACAGCCTGGAACTGAAAAGAATAGTCTCAAGTCTGAAGAATGAAGAACAGCTTCATTCGGACGGTGTCACATTCTTTGAAGCTTTAAATTATGATCTGACCGAAGATATTGAGATCGACAAAACCGAAATTTTCGACAATCTATTATCAGGCAGGGACCAGAACAGGCAGTTCACAATGGTCAAAACAATTGACGGCTTTGTGGGAACCTTAAGGGAGTATCAGGAAAAAGGGGTTTCATTTTTAAACTTCCTTGACGAGCTGGGATTCGGCGCAATTCTGGCAGATGATATGGGGCTTGGTAAAACTATACAGGTGATTGCGATGCTTCTCTATAAAAAAAGAGCTACAGCATCGCTGATAGTAGCACCCACGACGCTTCTATACAATTGGGAAATGGAATTTAAGAAATTCGCGCCTTCCATTAAGACATACCTTCATTACGGAGTGAACCGCGAGAGGAATATTTCCGAGATAGTAAAAAATAACGATGTGATAATCTGCAGCTACGGTATTGTCAAAAGAGATCTTGATATGTTGCTTGAGCACAATTTTTCGTATGTGATTATTGATGAAGCTCAATACATAAAGAATGCTGTCAGCGACCAGGCTAAAGCTGTAAAGAAACTCAGAGGCGAAAACAAATTCGCTCTGACAGGAACACCTATCGAGAACAGGCTTATGGAACTGTGGTCTATAATGGACTTTGTAAATCCCGGTCTTCTCCTGAACAGCAAAATATTTTTCAGCAAATATGAATTCCCGATTATGAAAAATGATGATGATATGAAGAAAAAACAGCTGCATCAGGTAATATCGCCTTTCGTTATAAGAAGAATGAAAACCGACAAAGAAATAATAAAGGATCTTCCCGATAAACAGGAGATCAAGATTTACCTGCCTCTGACCGACGAACAGGCTGTTCTATACGACAATGAGATCCATAAAGTCGAAAAAGAGATCACAGATTCTGAAGGCAAAATGGCAAAAATGAATATGCTGGCAACGATCACAAAGCTTAAACTGATATGCAACCATCCTCTTAATTATCTTAACGACGGCTCTTCAGAAGACGCGAAAAAAAGATCATCAAAGCTGGACAGTCTAGTTGAAATGGTCAGTACGATCGAACAGGAAGGCAGGAAATCCATAATTTTTACTCAATTCATCGAGACCGGCAAACTGATAAGGAAACGGATCTCGGCAGAACTCGGTAAAAAAGTCCTTTTCTTTCACGGATCACTGGATCTGGAAGACAGAAGAGACATGATAGAAGAATTTGAAAAAGATGAGAACATTCCGGCAATGGTTCTCTCGCTGAAAGCGGGAGGACTGGGGCTTAATCTGACTATGGCCAATTATGTTTTTCATTTTGACAGATGGTGGAACCCGGCAGTTGAAAATCAGGCGGTTGACAGAGTTCACAGGATCGGGCAGCAGAGAAATACTTTTGTTTACAAATTTATTATAAAAGGAACACTTGAAGAAAGGATAGACGAGCTTATTGAGAGCAAGATCAGACTTTCTGACGGAATTATACCCAAGGGCGACAGCATAATAGCAGATCTTACAGAAAAAGAATTTATTAATCTGATTAAAAGGCTTTAGTTTTGGAATTTGAGAAAAAAGATATATGGTGGTACGATACATTTTATGAAAAACTGTATCGGGATTCGAACATTACAAAATTCAATCTGGGCAGGAAACTTTTCAATAAAAGGGCGATCACATTTCTTTCTATCGAAGCGAATAATGTAGAGGCTGCGGTTTTCGACGGGAAAAAGAACTATTATGACATAAAACTTCAGTTCACTATCCTGAAATACACCGAGATCGTATCGCTTCTCTCGATACTTAAGGATAATATGCATCTTGCTGTTGAACTTATAAACGGTAATTTTCCAAAAGAGCTTATGGACAGAATGACAGAGAGAGAAATCGAAATATTTCCCTCATGGGAAGAGCTTAACTACAAATGTTCGTGCAGAAAAATGAAAAAATGTGAACATACGGCGACTGTACTGCACAGGATATTCAATGAAACGATCTTTGAACCGATGCTGCTTTTTAATTTGAGGGGACTTGAAAACAAAGATATTTTCTCAATATTTATGAACGATCCGGATTTTGTCCTGTCCGATCCGCTTCTTCCTAACGAAATGTGCATAGAGAATTATAAAGTCAAAAGTTCTGAATTTAAAACATCAGGGATCGATCCGTCGAATTATTACGGCGTTGAAATACCTGAACTGGATACGAACGGAATAAAAGAATCAATGCTTACCGATTCAAAAGTATATCACGGTAAGATCAGGGACGAATTCTATGAACTGTACGATTCGATGTCTGAAATACTGAAGATGAATACAAAAAAATTCTGATAAATAATTATTTTAAGGCTGTAATCATGAACCCCAAAGTACTGACGATCATAACTGACGGAATAAACTGCAACGAAGAGACAGGAAGAGCTTTCGAACTCGCCGGAGCGGTAAATGAAGAAGTTCACTTAAATCAGCTTCTCGATAACACAAAGAATATCTCTGATTACAATATTCTATCTTTTTCAGGCGGATTTTCTTACGGTGACGATGTGAAAAGCGGTAAAATACTGGCATTAAAACTGCTGAAATTAAAAGATGATATAAGCTCATTCATGCATAAAGGCGGTCTTACGATAGGTATCTGTAACGGTTTTCAGGTTCTTACAACACTCGGTATCATCCCTTACAATACTTTCGGAGAACCGAAAGTTTCGCTTTACTGGAATGACAGCGCGAGATTCGAATGCAGATGGGTTGATCTGGTAATACCTGAAAGAGTGAAATCTCCCTGGCTTGAAGGACTTAACGGGAAAAAGATAAAGATCCAGGCTGCGCATGCGGAAGGCAGGCTTACAACACCCACAGATGAAGATTACGAGCTTCTTTTCGATAAAAACCTCGTGGCTTTTCAGTATGCGGATTCTTCAGGAAAACCGACTGAAGAATATCCGTTCAATCCCAACGGATCAAAAAAAGGAGTGGCAGGACTGGTTGATATCACAGGCAACGCACTCGGCATGATGCCTCATCCGGAAAGAAATTCGGAAAAATTCCATCATCCCAATTTCAGAGATCTGCCTGAAGAGCATGAACCGGACGGGCTGGTTATATTTAAAAATGCCGTAAAATATTTTAAATAGAAAACTGATATGAATCCTTATCTCAGACTAATAAGACTTGAATTCTATGTTCTAAGACATGACCCGAAGGTCAGGATAAAACTGATGATCAGTCTTCTGCTTGTACTTTATGTTCTGGCTTTTTCTTTTCTGGAAAAAAATTCAAATATACTTCCTTTTTTCTTCTTCGGCTTTTTCTTTGCGGCTCCGCTTATCGATTACAGTTTTTACATGGAGCGTGTGAATAAAAGATTTCCGCTTCTCATGGGAAAAGGTTTCACGCTCAGGCAGATTTTTATTTCTAAATCACTCGTAATTTTTGTTGTCGGTCTGATATCAGGACTCTCATTTACTTTTCTTGCCGCGTATCTTAACATAAAAGGCATAATAAATGCCGGTTACGAAACAAGTTATATAATCTATTTCTTTGTTATAGCAGTTTATAGTTTATGGACAGTTTTAACGGGCGGTATAATACAGGCTAGGTTCGAAATCATTTTTCCTGTCAGGCTGCTAAATATAATGGCTTTTGTTCTTTTTGTTAATTTTCAGGAAGGGGTTGTAAACTCTTTTTTAAAGCTTTATGACATCGAACTTCTGATTATATTTTCATTGATGACCGTTTTGTCGGTATATTTAACAGGAAAACTTAATAAAGATAAGATATCGTAGGAAATTAAATGTTAACTGGTTTTTTACCGCTTATTCTTCTGTATCCTGAGGTCCACTACCGGTTCAGGTACTTTAAATATTCGAAATACTATATCGAGGAACCGGAAATATTAATTGATATGCCGTACAAAACAACCGGCAGCAGACTGCCTGTCTTTCTGATGATAAAAGATGCCGATCTCTTCAATGTGCTTCTATGGTCTGTCAGACTGCATTTTACTTTTGAAGACGGTTCTGTTTTTAAGAAAACATTTATGATTAACGAGAAAATAGCAGACAGGATGTTCTATAAAGAATTCGAATTCATTTTTAATGATAAAAAGGGATTTGTCCAGGTTACGGCCGAGATACAGGCTTACATCAATAAAGGTTTCAGAGAGATAATAAACGATAATTTTTCCGGAATTTATTCAGATTTTGAAGTTTATCTGGCGGACAACGAAGAGCTTTTTGACGATCACATTCAGGGAGACCTGCATTACCATTCGGAATTTACTGCTGACCAGGTAGAGTTCGGAGCACCAGTTATGGCTACAAAAAGTTGTGCGGCCGCTTTAGGGCTTGGATTCTTTGCTCTGACCGATCATTCGTACGACCTTGACGACGAAATGGATGACTATCTCAAGAATGATCCGGAGCTTAAGAAATTTACGGAGATGAAAAGGGTTTGCGGAGAATGTTCAGATGACTCTGTCAGGATAATACCGGGAGAAGAAGTCACTGTAAGGAACGGCAAAGAAAGAAATGTTCATTTAAACATATATGATGAGGATTTTTTCTACGGTTCAGGAGACAGCGCTGAGAAATGGCTGAATACCAGAAGCGAGAATTCGATATCCGATGTTGTTGAGAAAATAAAAAATACTTCTCTTGCGATCGCTGCCCATCCTTTCAATAAAATCCCAAGACTTGAATATTTTCTGGTCAAAAGAGGAATGTGGAGCATTGAGGATATTTTGAACAATAAAATAACGCATTTACAGATCCTGAATGGCGAATATGATGAGAATTTCTTTACCGGACTGCAGAACTGGATAAAGCTTCTTTTAAAAGGCGAAAGAATATTTATTACCGCAGGCAACGACGCTCACGGTAATTTTAATGTTTTCAGGCAGGTTAAAATGCCGATGTTCGAACTGACTTCTGAAAAAAAACAGATCTTCGGAAAATGCAGGACAGTCGTATATTCCGGTTCGAATGAAAAAGAAAATATTATATCTGCCTTAAAATCGGGCAATATGTATATAACCGACGGTCCTCATCTGCTTTTGTGCGTAAGGGACGGCAGCAACCAATATGATATCGGCAGCTGTTTCAGGATCGAATCAGAGAATCCGGAAGCCGAAATCTTTATAAATTCATCGAACTATTCAGGCACTATCAAAGCTGTGACTCTTTTCAGGGGATTCATAGGTGCGTCGTCAGACGAGAAGATAATATGGAACAGAGAGTTTTTAGACGATATAAATAGCTTTAATGACAGAATACTTCTGCCGGTTGAAAAAATGGATTATTATATAAGGCTGGAAGTATTCACAGCAGCAGGCCGGAGTAACGGAAAAACTGATCACCATAGAGCTTACTCAAATCCTATATGGATAAAAAAATAATAAGGAGCTGATAAGAAGATGAATAAGATTTTAATTGTATTTATTTATTTTATTTTTTTCATTAACCCGGCATTTTCCCAGTCAGATGAAAGTTCAAACCTGTCTTACGGGATGAAATTGTACAACGATAAAATATATGACGTGGCGGTCACGCAGTTCAAAACTTTTATGGAGCAGTACGGTTCAAGCGTTTCCGCTCCTAAGGTACAGTTCTTTCTCGCAGAATCATATCTCGCCATGGGAGATAAGGAAAATGCCCTGAAAAGTTATCAGAAAGTAATACTGGATTATCCCAAATCGGAATACTGCGAGGCGTCGATAGTAAAAACCGCAGAATTGTTCCAGAACTCCGGGGACAAAGAAAAAGCGGCACGGTATTATCTTCAGCTGAAAAATTATTTCCCTTCATCAAGCCAGATCCCTGAAAGCTACTACAAAGCTATAAAACTTTTCAGCGAAGGCGGCATGTTCGAGAACGCTAAGGAAAATGCGGCGTTACTGAATAAATCATATCCGAAAAACAATTTCACGAAGCTGTCGATGCTTATTCTGGCAGATATCTACGAGAAAGAAAATCAGTCAAAACTCGCTGACAGGACATATTTTGAGATCATCCGCTCTACAGCAGGCGGTATCAAAGCTGAAGCAGGTCTGAAATATGCCGGTTTTCTGCTCAGGCAGAACGATCTTTCCAATGCGAAAAGAATACTGAAAGAAGCTTTTTCCGAAGCCGGAAAAAAAGACGATAATTATTATCCGATACTTATAAAGTATGCAGGATCGCTTCTGCTTTCCAACAATTATAGCGAAGCAGCAAAATTACTCGAGAATGAGAAAGCTGTTCCTGATGCCTATAAAACGCAGATACTTGAGCTGAAGGGCGACATAGAATATTTCAAAGGGAATTACGCAAATGCTCTTTCTGCATTCGACGAAGCGATTAACATATCGGCGAATTTCGATCTCGTATTTAAAAAAGCGCACACTCTCTCTTCATTAAAAGAGTATGATAAAGCAGGCGACTTCTTTTTTAATGCCTCGGCCGGAGATAAGCTCTCAGAAAAGGATCCGGAAAAGATAAAGACCGCGCTTTTGAATTCATCGGAAAATTATTTCAGTGCAAAGAGCTTCGACAAGGGAATTCTGGCGCTTAAAAAATATCTCGAAATATTCCCCGGAGATAAGAATTCTCACAGGATCAGTTTTATGATCGGGCGTTCTTACTATGATTCGGGTAAATATGCATCTGCTTATGAAATTCTTAAAGATCACTATCTCGATTACCCGATGTCTGAATACATTGACGATGCCGTATTCACTTCTGCGGAATCGGCTTTCAAACAGCAGAGCTGGGAGAAAGCTTACGAACAGTATGATCTGCTCATTAAGATGTACGGGGCGTCCGAATTTAAAGCGCTGTCGGAATCGAGGATAAAATTTCTTACGGAGAACAAGATCAGGAACAGCGATCTGGTAGATAAGCTTGCGGACCTTTCTTCAAGATCCGCGACGGATGATAGAGGTTCAAAACTGTTTCTCGACTGGTCGAAATTTTATTTCTATGATATGAAAGACTATGCAAAGTCCGGCGATTTTCTGAATAAATATTCTCAAGTAGTAAAGAACGATGAATCAGGTACCGAAGGAAGATTTATCAGAGCCGTGTCTATGATAAGGCTCAAAAGCGCAGAGAAGAACGATCTGAAACAGGCAGCCGAACTGCTGAGGGGCATAATTTCAGATCCGAACGCGCAGAAGAACTGGAAGTTCAAAGCCTGCACTGAGCTGTTCTCCATATCGGATAAGATATATGAAGGAACAGAACTCGGCTTTCTCTTAAGCGAAGTGATGGAAGTTATTCAGAAAGAACAGCTGGACGATCCAGACGGAACGCTTTCTTATAAATATTTTGTTCTGAAGGCCAAGATATCCAAAACGGCAGATCTCATTCAGAAGATAAACACCGTTTTTAAATCTAAAACAGCTTCGGTCTATTATGACGAGACCGAAATGATCAAAGCGGAGATATACAGGGCATCGGGCGATATAATAAACTCGGATGAAATTCTTAGAAATCTGAAAAGATCACCGGCCGGCGCGGTATCATTCAAAGCGCTGAACATACTCTCGAATTCGCCGAACGAAAAAGCCTCAGATAAGATCGCTCATCTGACCGATATCGAAAAGAATTTCTTTTACGCTTCTTCCCATTCTGATATTACAGAGAGAAAAGCAAACATCTATTCAGCTGACGGCAAATCGGAAAAAGCGCTTGTTCTGTATCTCGACCTTCAGAAAGAGCTTGAAAAAGGGATCATATCCTCGGCATGGAACCTGAACAGCAGGGATTTCTCGAAGAACATTGCCGATATTTACCTTAAAATGAACGATCTCGGCAAGGCTGAAACATTCTATCAGAAAGCTCTTCTCAATAAAAATGCAAATCTTGACAGGCAGTCTATACTTCAGAGATTATCCGAAATATATAAAGCTCAGAATAATAAAACTGCTCTTGAGGATAATTTCAAGGCCATGAGCGCTATTTCAGGCGGAAGCAGCGGTTACGAAGCTGCCGTAGCTTTGGCCGATATTGAGCTTGAAAAGGGAAATGTGACTAAGGCGATCTCGGAGTATGAGGCGATACTCACTAAATTCAAGCCGGAAGACAGAAAAGAGGTCGAGGCAAAGATAATCAACGCAAATTATGCCAAAGAATATGTCACTCAGGCTGACAATATGCTCAAAGAATTCCAGAAGAGGTATAAAGACAGCTATGACAAAGATAAATACGAGCCGCAATTCTATCTGAATAAGTCGAACGCGTTTCTTAAGCTGAATGACTACGATAAAGCTCTGAAAGGTTATAAAGCTCTCATAAGCGATTATCCCAAGAGCGTTCTTGTGCCTAAAGCTTTATACGGTCAGGCTGTCTGTCTGTACAATATCGGGAAAAAGGACGAGGCTTTTGAAATTTGGAAGACCGTCGTTGACAAATATCCCGATGACGACATAGCTGTCGAGACTAACTATCACTTAGGCGCGATCTACAACAACCGCGAGGAGTACGACAAGGCTATCGAATCATTCCAGAAGATCATAAAATATCCGAAGGATCACAATCTAAAAAAGAATACTTACAAGAACATCATCGACCTTTACCTCAAGCTGGGATTCAACGATGCGGGCGGAAAGCTGATCAGGGAATATATTTCAAATTATCCCGACGAGGATGATGTTTTCCAGAAGCGTATTGAGATAGGCAATATTTATCAGCGGAACGAGGAATACGACACCGCGCTGGATTATTTCAAACGCCTTCTTTATGAAGCTAAAGGCGACGATGAGGCAGCCTGCCAGTTCTTCATAGCCGAGACATATATGCTTATGAAAAATTTCAGGCAAGCCATAACCGAGTTTTTAAAAGTAAAGTATCTTAGTAAAACCGACTCTCCTTTCGAATGGAAGCTGACATCGGTTTATAAAACCGCGCTCTGCTATGAAGAGCTTGGAGAATTTGACAAAGCTCTTTAAGTTCTTGAGCAGATAGCCAAAGATCATGCCGCCGATTCTTACGGCAAGCAGGCAAAAAAGATC
>CALMWI010000082.1 GCA_937873545.1 uncultured bacterium
TTCCATTTAATAGCAGGTAAAGATTTAATTCTTTCGATATTGAAAACCGGATCTTCATTATGATATAAATCCAAAAGCTTCCAGTCAGGCGTTTTATTCTTAAAAGTGATCAAAAATTCTTTTTCATTTTCGGTTAAATCTTTTTGTATAGTGCTTACAAGGCTTTCTCTAGCCTGAAGAAGTTGTTCGTAAGATACTTCGTCGTCAGTCATACCCGCGAATTCGTTCTCATAAGTCATTTTAATATCATGTAAATTTGGATTTAAAAGCTCAGAAATCGGTCTCGGATGGCTGATCAGATAAATTATAAATGCTTTCCTGATATCGTCGGTAATTCCTTCATTATCGAATAGTAATTTTATATCAAATAAATCTCTCGGATGCTGCCTGTCCAAAGCGGCGCAGACCTTGCCTCCAAAGATATCTGCAGTTGATAGCAATCTCATATCCAGATCTATTTCAAAGTCGGATTTTATTCTTTTCGTAATTTGTGCAATCTGAGGAATAAAAACCGAACCTCTGAAAACAATATTAACTTCAATGTTTATTGAAACATTTAGGTATCTCAAGCTCAAACCGATTATGCTATCAGCCTCTTTAAGTTTTCTTTGTGTAATTTCAATGCTACTGAACGAATTTCTAAGGCTATTTGAAATTCTTAATAGAGCAGAATTAATTTCATTTAAACCGGAATTTCTTTCTGAAATATTTATAAGAGCCAGATCAATATCTACTGAAAGCCTTGGAAAATCCCGAATAAAGAAATTGATCGCTGTACCACCTTTTAATGCAAAGCATTCTTCTTTATAAATATGGGGGAGAACCCTTAAAATTAGCGATGCCTGTTTTAAGTACAAATCATTCTTCATTATATGATTCCCTTGGTACGGTTATTAAATATTTGTTATCAAGACTGCCGTTTTCAGCTATAACTCTTTTGCCTGAGCCGAGATTAACATTTTCGACTTTAAGCTTTTTGAATACCGGCAATTCATGCTTATCAGCTAAGTATAAGAATAATCTTTTGACTTTGACAGAATTACATTCTTCCAGCAGTTTCTGTAGAATTTCTACTCGCAAAGTAGTTAAATTATTTATGATCAACGAAGCTTCGTTAAAGCTTATTTCCGATGGTACATGATAGAGCATTTCCAATATTGCCAATTCAGGGGACGAGATTTTTACATTTAGTAAATTATGCTGAAACACTGTCAGGTATTCGCTCGCTACTATATTAAACAGATTCATAGCGCTATAATTATACTCTCTTTCCCAATTGTAATTTTTCATCCAAGTCGGAAGTCTGTCATTTGAGTTTCCAAATAAAAATAACTTATTTTTGTTTCTCGGAACAAAATGACTGTAGCCTAATAAATCAAGGGCAGATTTGCCTCCGATGTGAACGCGAGAATTAATTTGCTCTTGCAACGCATTTACAGCACTGAATATATCAACTTCGTCTTTATAAAGCTTATATGCTCCGTTACCGATCTTTTCTATCCATTTATTATTCTTATAATTGTTTATTAAAGCGTAAGATATACCTTCTTTTACCATCACAGATACAAATTTTATCGTACCGTTTTTCCAGTTTAGTATAAGGTAGTTTATTTTTTGCATGTTTTATATAACCATATTTTATATTTTTGTTGTAATATAAACCTTTTTATCCTTTTATGCAAATAAAAAAAGCCTCTATTTTCAAGAGGCTTACAATACAAAAGGCATAACACAATGTCAATTAACAGACCATGTTAATATACGCCCAGTTTGTTGAGCCTTCTGGCTTTTTTATCATACATCCTGAACAGGTATAATCCTATTACAAGGTAAACAAGCGAGTTCAGAAGAATAAATCCGTACCACCAGAGCGGATAGGTCTGGTTATAAACGATAACACCGATAAGCGTCTTTGCGCCGGGAACATAAGGAAGGAAAGAAAAAATATTGACCGGATAAGTCTGCAGCGCCATCAGGCCGATTATCCCGAAAGAAAATACCGAAAGCAGCGATGTTACTTTTTTATGGATTATAGCTATTCCTCCGCCGGCTAATCCTAATCCGATCAGTGAAATAACTGAAATGAGCACCATCCAGGTAAAGTAAATAAAATCTATGTTCAGCCATCTGCCTGTGATCAGCATGGCCAGGAAAAGAATAACTATATTAAAGAAAATGTTGAATAGTATATTGGCAAAAACTTTCGCAAGGAGGATCTTTTCTATACCGAGCTGAGAGAGATACAGTTTTTCCAGCGTGCCTTTCTGAGATTCATCCCAGATCATGCTCGCTACCGATTGAAAAGAGGTCATCGCGATGCCCCATAAAATATAGCCGACGATAAGCGAATCTAAAGAATCGGATGCAATATTGTTCCCGCCGAAATTCTTTAAACCGAAAAAAAGGGCGAGAAAGATACCGAACATTACAAGCGTACCGGTAATGAATTCAAAATAATATCTGCGAATTTCTTTGACAAGTTTTTTAAGTTCATTTATTATCAGAATTACATAAGTCATTATTTAGCCTCATCGGTAGTTAAATTCGTAAAAATATCTTCAAGAGTGTTTTCCTTAACATTTATATCTAAGATCTCTTTATTCTGAAGCTTAAGAATATCAAAGATATTGTAGATCTCTTTTGAGTTCTTCAAAGAAACCGTTAGAACTGAATTATCCTGATTTTCAATTATCTCATGCTCGCCGATATCCTGAAAACCTGCTTTATCTGAATCGGAAAAATTCTCTTTGACCGTAATCGAATATTTCTTATTAGCGAACTTATCCTTTAATTCTGTCATAGAATGATTTGACAAAAGTTTACCCTTCTTTATGATCAGAATTCTGTCGCAGATGCTTTCCATGAACGCCATATCGTGAGAAGTGATCAGGATCGTTTTATTCTGCTCTTTCGACATTGAGATTATCCACTCTTTTATATCGTTCTTAGTCTCTACATCCAGCCCTAAAGTAGGTTCGTCCAAAAGCAGGATGGAAGGTTTGTGAATGATCGCCGCCGCTATAGCTGTTTTCTGCTGCATACCCTTAGAAAATTCCCTTACCTCTTTATCTTTTACATCCCACAGCTTTAACCGTTTAAGCAGGTACTCTTTCTCCTCTCTGATCTTATTCGTTCCGAGACCCATTATGCCGGCGAAATAATTTATATTCTCATCCGGACTGAGATGCCAGTAGATATTTCTCGCGCCTTCAAGGACAGCTCCCATATCCGACATGATCTTATGCTTATATTTTTTTGCATCCATACCGTTGACGGATATTCTGCCTTCCTCATATTC
>CALMWI010000083.1 GCA_937873545.1 uncultured bacterium
TTATGTCGGTAAGGTCAGGCGCAGCGGCTTCCATGCCCGGAATGATGGATACGATCTTAAATCTTGGGCTTAATGATGTTTCAGTTCTCGGAATAATAAAAAAGACAGGAAATGACAGATTCGGATACGATTCATACAGAAGATTCATTCAGATGTTCGGCGATGTCGTAATGGAAGTTCCGGGAGATCTGTTCGAAAAAGAGCTTCACGCCGTAAAAGAAGCTAAAGGAGCAAAGTTCGATACCGATCTGACAGCTGATGATCTGAAAGAAGTAATTGAAAGATATAAAAAAGTTGTCGAAAAAACCAAAGGCAAGCAATTTCCGCAGGATCCCCACGAACAGCTGCAGATGTCTGTTGAAGCTGTTTTCCGTTCATGGAACAACGACAGGGCGATCCTTTACAGAAAACTTAATGACCTGAAAAATCTTGCAGGAACAGCTGTAAATGTACAGGTTATGGTTTTCGGCAATAAAGGTGAAACAAGCGGAACAGGTGTATGTTTTACAAGAAATCCGAGCACAGGCGAAAATAAATTCTACGGTGAATACCTGATGAACGCCCAGGGCGAAGATGTAGTCGCCGGAATAAGAACTCCTCAGCCTATAGAAACTCTTAAGGAGCAGAATAAAGCCGTTTACGAAGAACTTGTTTCATATAGAGATAAGCTTGAAAAACATTACAAAGATATGCAGGACATGGAATTTACCATAGAAGAAGGCAAGCTGTGGATGCTCCAGACCAGGAACGGCAAAAGAACTGCCGCAGCCGCAGTTAAAATGGCCGTCGATATGCACGAAGAAGGTCTTATAGACAAAGAAACCGCGATTTTGAGAGTTAAGCCTGCTCAGCTTGATCAGCTTCTGCACCCTCAGCTCGATATGAAAGTTGTTAAAACAATGAAGCCTCTCGCAAAAGGCCTTCCGGCTTCGCCCGGAGCAGCCGTTGGCGAAATAGTTTTTGACGCATATGAAGCTCATGATCTTTTTGAAAAGGGTAAAAAAGTAATACTGTGCCGTACAGAAACTTCGCCTGAGGATCTGATCGGAATGAACGCATCGGAAGGTATCCTGACTTCCAGAGGCGGAATGACATCTCATGCAGCAGTTGTCGCAAGAGGTATGGGGAAATGCTGTGTGGCAGGATGCTCAGACGCAAAAATCGATGAAAATGCAAAAACCATTACTTTCGGAAATAAAACTTTCAAAGAAGGCGATGTTATCACACTTAACGGGAGCGAAGGAACAGTATATGAGGGAGCGATTTCTGTTGTTGACCCGGAACTCTCCGGAGACTTTGCGAAGCTGATGGAGTGGGCTGACGAATTCAGAGCGCTACTTATTAAAACCAATGCTGATACACCACATGATACGGCAGTCGCGGTAAAATTCGGCGCTGAAGGTATCGGACTATGCAGGACAGAGCATATGTTCTTCGAAGCTTCAAGGATCAAAGCCGTAAGGGAAATGATCGTGGCGAAGACTACACCGGACAGAGAAAAAGCTCTGGCAAAGATCGAACCCTATCAGCAGAAAGATTTTGAGGACATGTTCAAAGTTCTTGAAGGAAGACCTATGATAATCAGGCTTCTGGATCCGCCGCTTCATGAATTCTTACCGAAAGATGAAGAGGATATTATCGGAGTCGCGAAAGAGATCAATGTTTCTGTTGAACAGCTTAAGCACACAATCAGCAGTCTCCACGAGTTCAATCCGATGCTGGGTTTCAGAGGATGCCGTCTGGCGGTCGTTTATCCCGAGATCGGCAGAATGCAGGCAAGAGCAATATTTAAAGCTGCTATGAATGTAAAAGGATCAAAGCCTTGGATAGAAGTACCGCTGACAGGTAAAGTTAAAGAGTATATGATCGTAAAAGAAATAATCGAGCAGGTGGCAGTCGAACTTGGCGCAAAAGGTAAAGTCGATTATAAGATCGGAACGATGATCGAGGTTCCGAGAGCCGCTCTTACAGCTCAGGAATTTGCCGGAGACTGTGATTTTATGAGCTTCGGTACGAATGATCTTACCCAGATGACCTGCGGATTCTCAAGAGACGATGCGGGCAGCTTCCTCGGGAAATATGTCGATCTCGGAATATACGAGAAAGATCCGTTCCAGACTATCGACAGAGAAGGTGTCGGAAATCTTATGTATCATTGCGTAATGGTAGCTAAAGAAACTAATCCGAATATTCACATAGGCATCTGCGGCGAACACGGCGGAGATCCTGATTCAGTAGAATTCTGCCACATGATAGGACTGGATGAAGTCAGCTGTTCACCTTACCGTGTGCCGATCGCAAGATTAGCGGCGGCTCATGCGGCTATAAATTATCCGTACAG
>CALMWI010000084.1 GCA_937873545.1 uncultured bacterium
CCTGGTGAATGATTCCTTTAAATGTCTGGTCACGATGACAGAAAATACCGGTGATAAGATCAGGTTCACTTCGATCCCGAGAAAATGTGCCAATGTAAGCTATAAAGCCGAGGATATAAAAAAGGATACACTGATTTTTCCTAAAGGTAAAAAGATAAGAACTCAGGACATAGCTCTGATCGTGGCAGCAGGATATCCTCATGTCAAGGTTTATGAACTCCCTGAGATCGCAATTCTGAATACAGGCTCGGAAATTGTCGAACCGGGAGAGCCCCTGAATTATGGTCATATCTATAATTCAAACGGAACGATGCTCTCAGTTATGGCTCAGAATATCGGCATAAACGCAGAGTATTTAGGCATCGCCAATGACGATGAAAAGAGCTTGAGATCGATGCTTTCGATCGGCCTTAAAAGCGACATTCTGCTTATATCCGGCGGAGTTTCCATGGGAGAGTTCGATCTGGTTCCAAAAGTTCTTGTAAGCCTTGGTGTCGAACAGATATTCCACAAAGTCAGGATCAAGCCCGGAAAGCCTGTTTTTTTTGGTAAGAAAGATAATTGTCTAGTCTTTGGTCTTCCCGGAAATCCGCTTTCAAATTTTGTAGGATTTGAACTTTTCGTTAAGACTGCGGTCAGGAAGATGACAGGCGAAACTGATGTATTTCCATCTTACAGCGAAGGCATCATGGCAGCTCCATTCAAACATAGGGCCGACAGAAAGAATTTTTATCCCGCGACATATAATAATGATGACGGTAAAATCATTGTTACTCCGGTGATCTCACACGGTTCAGCCGATATTTCATCACTTTCAAAAGCAAATTGCTTTATTATAGCCGATATAGATAACCCCGAATATAAATACGGCGATAAGATCCAATTTCTGGAGGTTTGATATGAATGGAAAAATTGCTTGCATCAATTTTACTCCCGACAAGAAAGAACAGAAAAAGCAGGTTGCCTCAGGAAATCTTATAAAAGACATAGGGCTTGAAGGTGATGCTTACAATAAACCACTTAAAAGGCAGATTTCATTGATTTCTGCTGAATTGATCAGAGAGCAAGCCGAATGTCCCAGAACCGGAACTGAACCTGAGTTTATCGTAAAACCCGGAAGTTTTAAAGAAACTTTAACCACAGAAAGCTTAGATCTTTCAAAGATCAAGATCGGAGATATTTTAAAGATAGGCGATACGGTTAAAATTCAGATTACTGAGAAAGGAATGACCTGCTGGGAATTCTGCCCGTTGAACTAGCCTGAATGCGAATGCCCGCTTCCAAAGAATTTCCTGTTCGCGAACGTGCTCGAATCCGGTACAATTAAGAGTGGCGACAGCATATCAAAATATCTTATATAAGCAGGACATAAAGTGATTTTCTAATAGGCGCGAGTGATATTTTCCGTTAAGAAAAGACATCGTCCCATTTTTTTGGGACATATTGCTTTTTAGGAAAATATACCGGAAGCCGGAAAATCAGCTTTCGGACTGCGTTATAAGATATTCCTAATAGATCATGCGAAATAAAAAAGACCTGATATCTCAGGTCTTTAGTTTTGAATAATGCCAAATTCTATTCCTTCTGACTTACCTTAAGCTCGTCAAAAACATGAGTTTTAGCGTTCGTCGCAACCACATAATAAAACTTTCTGGTATTTGTAGTTGAGGTAGTCCATTGAGTTCCGTTGAGCGTACCAGTCGTATCTATCGAATATGTCCCGTAAGGAGTATCGGCCGAATAAACCACATAAGAGGTCGCTCCTGATACCGCGCTCCATGAAACGGTCAGAACGGATCCGGCAACAGAGGTAACCACATTTTGAGGAATACCCAATTCAATAGGCGCACCGTAAGTCTTTACGCACGGATCCCAAAGATAAGAAGTTCCGGTGCCAACCTGAGTCCACGAAGAACCGTTCGAACTTATCCAGAACTTTCCTGTTTCAATTACCGGAGCAGCATAACCTCCTACAGCCATCTCAACAGGTATAGGGTTGTTCGTAACAGGATTTGCATAATAAACTTTTACATAAATATCATTCCCAGCTGTAACATTTATCGGTGTCGGAAGATCAAGCGAAGTATAACTCCTCTTAGAAATAACCTGATTTGGAATACTGCCAAGTAGATTCGATAGAACCCCGCCGGAATAAGTGTCGTAAACCTGAAAACCTAAAGTAGCTCCGTCCTCAATCAGAAATGATCCCAGCTTTGTGACAGTGTGATTTGTCGCAGGTGTGAATTTCACAAGAGCATAACCGGTTTTTGTAGAATAGCCGACATAACCGCATATTCCGAGTTTATCATAATAATTGATCTCCCTATTCGGATTATAATCGATTTTACTCGGCCAGTACCCTACTTCAGTATTGACTTTAGTATCATTATAGGAAATATAAAAATAACCCGATTCGCCCCATGATGTGCCCCAGCTGTTCTTGATTATCCACGCGCCTGTTCCACCTGCAGTTACTTTTGTGTCGTCCCAGCCGACAATTGTAACGGCATGGTTTGTGCCTGCAGATCCGTTGTAATAATATGTTTTGTTCGTCGTGTTATAATATGTGTCGCTGTAATACATGTTTGTGTATATCGCACCGTAATCATAACAGGCCTGTTTTATGACATCTGTATTTTTCTGAAGATAAACCGCGTCATAAACATACATGACCGGAGGATTGAAGTTCCAGTTGTCATCATCATAATCTGAATAAGGGTCGTCAGCTTCCAGTATTACTCCAGAACCCCTCGTTAAGTACGCCGTTGACATCGCTGCATTGCCGCCGTCGCATGGTGCCCACACGAATCCGTGTTCCTGTTTGAGATTATTTTCTGAGAAATCCCATGTGCCTTCTCCTGTGAACAGCCTTCTGCTTTCAATGTTGCCGTATGTCGCAAATGTCCAGCATGCCCCGCAATTTGCCTGGTTTTTAACAGGAGTAACCATGTTTAAAGTCCTGAGATCGAAAACAGTCGGAAGCTTTCTCGGTGACTCTTCTATTTTATCACTCAGTTTGTAGGTAACTGGCGGTGGAATGTAGCCTAAAGCGTGACCATCAGCGGTCTTGGATTGCCATACTCCCTCTTTTTTAGCTTCCATAAACTTAATGAATTCAGGATTAAGCGGCGCTACCTGAAGCTCCTGAGCAAAAACTATCATACCTGATACTAAAATCAGCATCACCGGTATAATCTTCCTTAATTTCATATACCCTCCCCGTTTTTTTAGACAATTTAATATAACAAAAATAACGGCAAAAAAAAACATAATCTTAAATAATTTCTTTTAGTTTTATTACTTGCAAAAATGCCTTTAATTAGGTATCTTTTCATTCCCAAAAAAATGCCGCGGGTGAAAAAAAATGAGCTATCTTGTTATAGCGAGAAAATACAGACCCCTTATATTCGAAGATGTGATCGGACAGGAACATGTAACGACAACCATCACGAACGCAATAAAGAATAATAAGGTTCACCATGCTTATCTTCTAACCGGACCAAGGGGAGTAGGTAAAACTACAATCTCAAGAATTCTTGCAAAATCCTTAAACTGCGAGACCGGGATCACTCCAAAACCGTGCGGCAAATGCAGAAACTGTATCGAGATAGACCAGGGCATAAGCCTTGATGTAAAGGAGATAGACGGCGCATCTAACAGAGGTATCGATGAGATCAGGGATCTGAGAGACGACATAAAATTCTCTCCGGCATCGGGCAGAAAGAAAATCTATATAATAGACGAAGTCCACATGCTCACAAACCAGGCTTTCAATGCGCTGTTGAAAACGCTTGAGGAACCGCCGGAGCACGCCGTATTCATATTTGCTACGACCGAAGCTAACGAAGTACCTGCGACCATACTTTCGAGATGTCAAAGACACGACTTTAAAAGAGTTGAGATACCTGTACTGAGCAAAGCACTGAAAAACATCTGCGACAAAGAGGGTGTGAAGATCGATGAGGAATCGCTGATAATGCTTTCCAAAGCCGGTGACGGCTCTGTAAGGGATTCTCAATCCGCTCTCGATCAGGTTATCGCTTATGCAGGAAATGAAATAACTGCAAAACTTACTTATGAGGCTTTGGGACTTCCCGAACTTGAACTTTATTTTGAATTTATAGAAATAGTTATTTCAAAAAATACTGGAAAACTTCTTTCATTTATCGACCGGATCTTCAGCAAAGGGCTCCATGCGATATCATTTGTTAAGGGACTTATGGAGTTTTATCGTGATCTTCTGATACTCAAGACCGTAAAAGACGCCAGGATACTGGATATGACCGGAGAAAATGTAATTAAATTAGAAAAATATACCGGCAGATTCGGAGAAAAAGACATACTGATGTTCATCGATATTTTAAGCCAGTCCGTTTCAAAAATAAAGACATCTCCTTTCCAGAGAATGGAATTCGAACTTATATTATTAAAGATCCTGCACCATGATCCCGTAACCGAAATTGAATCTATCCTGTACAAACTGTCAAAAATAGAAGGAGATTTTGAGATCAGCATTGATGATATTGTGAAAGACATTTCATCCCGTGTCAATATTCTGCCTGCTGAAGAAGACAAAAAAAAAACTCCTGAAGATGAAGTAATTCTGCCCCAATCAGACGATACCGATAAGCTTGATTATGCATATATGAAGGAAAAGTGGAAAGATTTTATCAAATTCGTGACCGATAAAAACTCCAAATTGAACTTTCTTGAATACGGCGTACCTGTCAGGATCAAAAATGATAATATTGTCGAGATAAAATTCGACTCCAAAGATAAAATGTTCATGAATTTGTGCGTATCAAAAAATAATGAGATCGAAAAGGAATTCGCTGAATTCTATAAAGGAAGCGGTTACAGAATAGAATTTATTCAATCGGAAGTTGTCGAATCGGAGAGAATAATTGTGATCAAACCGAAAAAAAACAAAACATTCGAAGAAAAGAAATCCGACCTTTTAAAAGAGGCTCCTCAGCTTAAATTTTTGTTTGAAGAGCCTTTCAATTGTAAATTTGTTGAATAATATCGGGAGCAAATGAATATGGCAGGAATGAATATGGACATGAGCGCATTATTGAAGCAGGCTCAGAAAATGCAGGAGGATATGCAGAAATCACAGGAGCAGCTGGCTATGCAGGAAGTTTTGGGAACTGCAGGCGGAGGAATGGTTTCTGTGCGTATGAACGGAAAGAAGAAAATACTTTCAATAAAAATTGATCCTTCCATCATTGATCCTCAAGACGCTGATGGGCTTGAAGATCTTATCACCGCGGCTGTCAATCAGGCGGCAGACGAGGCGGACAAACTGTCAAATGACGAAATGACAAAAATAGTACCTAAATTACCAAGCGGATTCAAGATCCCCGGATTTTAGATGAATGAGAGCTCGGAAATACTGGAGAACCTGATAAACTCTTTCGCCAAACTTCCCGGTATAGGAAGAAAGACTGCAAGAAGACTGGCATATTTTATTATAAATTCAGACAGCAGCACAGCCGGAGATTTTGCACGGTCCATTCTTGAAGCAAAAAGCAAACTCGGCCTTTGCAGCATTTGCTACAACCTTACGGAACACGGAACATGCGAGATCTGCCGTGACAGCAGAAGGGACAACGGTATTATATGCGTTGTAGAAAATTTCAGCGATCTGTATCTTTTTGAAAAACTGAGCGTACATAAAGGCTCTTATCATGTGCTTGGAGGACTTATAAACCCGCTGGACGGGATAAATCCATCTTCTCTCAAACTGTTTCAACTTTTCGAAAGAATAGACAGTAATGCCGTCAGCGAGGTCATCATCGGTCTTAATCACTCTGTGGAAGGCGACACTACCGCACTATATATAGCAGACAGGCTTAAAGGTAAAAACATCAAAATATCAAGGCTTGCCACGGGTATCCCAATCGGTGGCGAGATCGAATATACTGACGAGATCACCCTTAAACAGGCATTCAGGGACAGAAAAGACATATGATTATACACTGTATTCTTTGTAATCTGATTACTTGACTTTATTTAAGTCCGTAGTTATTTTTTCGCTTTATAAAATTAAACAATCAACGGAGTAAAAAATGGGAAAACTGACGATCTCTTCTAGAAATGCGATAATGCAGGAAAGTCCGATAAGAAAACTTGCTCCTTTGGCCGTAAAAGCTAAAAGCCAGGGTGTCCATGTTTACCACCTTAACATTGGTCAACCAGACATCAAAACTCCTCAGATCATGATAGACGCTTATCATAACATACCTCCCGTAATTGAATACGGTCCCAGCGAGGGGCTTCATTCTTACAGAAAAAAACTTGTAAGCTATTATAAAAAAGTTAATATCCCTGTTGATGAATCCAACATCTTTATTACTACAGGCGGCAGTGAGGCAATAATTTTCACATTGTTATCGGCATTGTCACCAGGAGATGAAGTTATTATCCCTGAACCTTTTTATACGAACTACAACGGCTTCGCGGTAATGGCCGGAGTAAACGTAGTGCCTATCACGACAAAAATCGAGAATGGTTTCGATCTGCCCCCGATGAAAGAATTTAAAGCTAAACTTACACCAAAGACAAAAGCTATTGTAATCTGTAATCCCGGCAATCCCACAGGCGCTGTTTTCTCCAGAGAAAGACTGCAGGAGCTTGTAAATTTTGCAAGAAAAAATAATTTATATGTCATTTCTGATGAAGTTTACAGAGAATTTACATACGAGGGTAAAGCGACCTCGATTCTCGAGTTCGAAGACTTCGAAGAAAATGCAGTCATGATAGACTCAACATCAAAAAGATATTCAGCCTGCGGTTCAAGAATTGGGTGCATCGTCACTAAAAACAAAGAGCTTTTAAAGCTGATCCTTAAATTCGGACAGGCAAGACTATGTCCTCCGAGCGTTGATCAGGTAGCGGCCGAAGCAGCGATTGATACTCCTGATTCTTATTTTAAAGCTGTGAAAAAAGAATATCATAAAAGAAGAGATGTTGCATACGAGGAATTATGCAAGATCCCCGGAGCCGTTGTTCCGAACCCGAAGGGAGCATTCTATATGGTGGTCGGGCTTCCTGTAAAAGATGCCGATGATTTTGCAAAATGGCTTCTTTCTGATTTCAGATACAAGAACGAGACTACAATGGTGGCTCCGGCTTCAGGCTTTTATGCAACCGGAGGT
The DNA here is from genome assembly GCA_937873545.1 of uncultured bacterium. Classification (GTDB taxonomy): domain Bacteria; phylum UBA4055; class UBA4055; order UBA4055; family UBA4055; genus UBA12480. Next base: position 7,161 of record CALMWI010000084.1, read on the forward strand.
TTGGGGAAGAACCAGATCAGGATAGCCTATGTTCTAAAAACCGAAGATCTGAAAAAAGCGATCCATATACTTAAACTTGGTCTCGCCGAATATAAAAAGAAATAGCTTATAAGGCCGTAATGTTCGACAACAATCCGAATAAAAGACAGTTTTCTATAGCTACATCTAAAAGCCTCAGGATAGACAGAAGTAAACCGCTTCAGGAAAGACTGAAGATAACAAGCTTAACTTCGAATGAAAGAGGATCCGGCAAAAAAAAATTGGTGCTTTACATTTTACTCCTTATAATAGTAATAGCTATGATCGCACGATATGGTCTAAATCCTTCCGCATCTGATAATATGAAGATCGAAGAAAAAGAAATAGAGAAGGTCAATGGAAAATAATCAGTATTATTTTGATGCATATTTTGATTTTATAAAATTCGTTGATGAGAGGATCATCGAGCTTGAAAAAATTCACGCGAAAAATATTATATGCAAAAAGAAATGCAGTTCTTGCTGCATGGACACAACCGTGCTTCCAATCGAATTTTTTTCAATACTTTCAGCTGTAAAAAGCAGAAAGATAAAAATCTCGGTCACAAAAGAAAGCTGCTCCCTGTTAAAAAAATCTTTATGCCAGATATATGAAATAAGACCGCTGATATGCAGGACCCACGGGCTTCCTCTAGCCTACGGACAGGATGACGACCCTTTATCCAAGTCAGTTTCTTTCTGCGAACTGAATTTCACAAAAAAAATACCCGCTTTTAAGGACAGCAATATTCTCGATATGGATGAGCTGAATATTGAACTTGTGAGGCTTAACGAAAAATTTTTAAAGTCATACGACGGAGAACTTCCCGAAAGAATGGAGCTGAAAGATCTTATAAACTATTTATAATTCCTTTTCAACCTCGACAGTAGAATCTTCCTGCCTTTCCAGTATATCAAATCCTCGTTTTTTGAACAGCGCGATCATTCTCTGATTGTCAGAAGTCGTCTGAGCATATATTTTCTTTATTCCCCATTTATGAGCTATATCTATACAATAATCGGTCAGGATTCCGCCGAGATCCTTATTCTGCCATTTATCCGTTATTAGAATGGCATATTCTGCGGTTAAATGTTCAGGATCTGAAATAAGTCTTCCTACACCTACGAGTTTTTTACTCCCTTCTACATCTATCTCTGCTACTATAGCTATTTCCCGGTCATAATCTATATAGCAATATCGGGTCGCAACATCATGGGATGACCACTGAAAAAAATATCTGAACCTTGAATAGATAGATTCTTTTGAGCAGCTTCCTAAAAGCTCCAGCCACAAAGGTTCGTCTTCCGGCTTGATCGGCCTAAGAACAATATCATGCCCGTCAGCTTTGAATTTTTCGCTGACGAACTCCTCAGGATATGGTTTTAATGCGAGATGAGAATATTTTTCTGCCGGTTTTCCTATCATTTCCAGATCAACTACTATCCTTGAATCGAGTGCGAATACTCCTTCTGCGCTAGTCATTAGAGGGTTGATGTCGAGCTCTGTTATTTCAGGATAATCTGCGGCAAGATAAGACAGCCTTATTATCACCTCGATCAGTTTATCAAGATCGACCGGCGCTTTCCCGCGGTATCCCTTTAGTAAAGGCCATATCCTCAGGTCTTCAAGCATTCTGCGGGCAAGCCTCTCGTTCAGAGGGGGAAATCCGAGTGATCTGTCTCCGAACAGTTCGGCGGTAACACCTCCGGCTCCGACCAAAATCACAGTGCCGAAAACAGCATCTTTCTTGATACCCAGGATCAGCTCAACCGAATCCTTCATTTTAATCATTTTCTGAACAGTAATTCCATCAATTTTCGCATCAGGTCTCTTTTCTTTTACATTCGAAATGATTTTATGAAAAGAAAGTTTTGCGTTCTGATCCGAATCTATTCCCACGATAACCCCGCCCGAATCGGATTTATGTGTTATGTCGGGAGAATCAATTTTGAAAACGACAGGATAGCCGATTTTATTTGATATCTTCACTGCCTCACTTTCATTCGAAGCGCGCACCGGCACAGTTACATTGATATCATATGCGGCAAGGAGTTTCTTAGAATTTTCTTCGGATAATATTCTTACATTGTTCTGAATTATTGAGTTGAATTCGTTCCTGATCTTTTTTCTGTCGAATGAAAAGCTGACAGGAATATCTCTCGGAGTCTCATACAGCGTTTCAAGATTTCGCGCATACTCAACAAGCGTCATAAATGCCCTTACCGCCTGTTCGGGTGTCTTATAAGCAGCTATACCCGAATCGTTAAGTATCCTGACGCCTTCACTCATATTTTTTCCGCCGAGCCATGAGGCTAGAATAGGTTTTTTTGTAGTTTCCTGAAGTTCCCCTACCGCTTTTGCCGTATTTATCGGGTTTGTCATAGCCTGGGGAGTAAGTATTACAAGCACGGCATCAACATTTTTATCATCGATTACGGCTTTTACTGCTTTTGCGACTCTTTTCGATCTTGCATCACCCAGAACATCAACAGGATTTCCGTGCGACCACTGGTCAGGCAGATTCTCGTTCAGAACAGCCATAGTTCCTTCGGAAAGTTTTGCAAGTTTACCTTTTGAAGCAATCAGGGCGTCGGTTGCCATTACCCCGGGTCCTCCAGCATTAGTGACTATAGCCAGACGAGATCCTTTCGGAATTTTATTTCTTGCTATAAGTTCGGCACAATCAAATATTTCGCCTATATCATAAACTCTTGCAAGTCCTGTCCTTCTGAAAGCAGCGTCATATACATAATCCTCTGACGCAAGAGCGCCTGTATGAGATGCCGCAACGGCTGCCGATTCCGGAAACCTTCCTGCTTTGTAAACAATTATAGGCTTAGACCTTGCGAAGGCTCTGGCGGCCGTCATGAATTTTCTTACATTAGTGACTGACTCTATGTACAGAATAATTGACTTTGTCGATTCATCTTCGCCGAAATAGTCTATCAGATGACCGTAATCCACATCTATTGTATTTCCGATCGACACAAAGCTGGAAAAACCAATCTTTTCATCCTTCGCCCAATCCAGAACCGAAGTGCACAATGCGCCTGACTGCGAAATAAAAGCTATACTTCCCTTTTGAGGGGTATCGTTGGCAAAACTAACATTCAAATTAAGTTCAGGTACAATAATTCCTAAACAATTCGGCCCGATTATACGCATGTTTTTATATTTTAATCTTTCTGCTTTTATAAGATCTTCGAGTTTTTTACCCTCGTCACCTGTTTCCTTAAAACCTGATGACATAATTATAATTCCGTTTATGCCTGACTCACCGCATTTTCTAACCCAGTCCGGAACCTGTTTTGCTCCTGTGCATATCACAGCCAGGTCCGGTACCTTCGGCAGACATACCAGATCCGGAAAGCACGGCATGGCCATTACCGATTCGTGCTCTGCACTTATAGGATAAACTACACCCTGAAAACCGCTGCCTGCAATATTAGTCAGTACTTTTCCGCTTACGCTGTTCGGATTGGATGATACGCCGATCAGAGCTATTCTTTTCGGTTTGAATATGCAATCCAGGTTATGAACATTCAATTTATCGCTCCGGTTGAGTTAATTTTAAAAGACAAAAGGCTTTGATTTCTCAAAGCCTTTTTATCTTATGGTGCCTCCTCGCGGAATTGAACCACGGACACAAGGATTTTCAGTCCTTTGCTCTACCGACTGAGCTAAGAAGGCATCAAAAATCGGTACGGGGTCAAATATACAATTATTTCAATACCTTGTCAAGCAACTTTTCCTCGCATTTCAAGGCTGCTTTGTTAATTTCTGTAACCGTCGTCCTCTGCAACATCTTCGACTACTTCCTGCTCGAATTTATTTTTAACCTTGATGTAGTTATATTTTGCCAGTCCTGTTCCGCACGGCAGCAGGTTACCCATGATCACATTCTCCTTCAAGCCTTCAAGGTAGTCTGTCGATGACTTTATGGCTGCGTCTGTAAGAACTTTCGTTGTTTCCTGGAATGAAGCAGCAGAAATGAAAGAGTCAACCTGTAGCGCGGCCTCAGTAATACCGAGCAGAAGCGGCTTATATGTCGCCGGTCTCGCCGGTCTGAATTCAATAGGTTTCTTATCTTCGTCAGCAAGCTTCTTGTTCCTGTTCTCAACCTCGTAGGTAATCAGCATTTCGCCTATTTCAAATTTTGAATCTCCCGGGTCGGTCACGATCACTTTGTCATATATGTCAGAATTGTTTCTTGAAAGAACGAACTTGCTTACTTTATCGCCCTCAAGGAAAGATGTGTCTCCCGGATTGACGATCTGAACTTTCTGAAGCATTTGTCTAACGATTACCTCAATGTGTTTATCGTTTGGATTAACGCCCGAACCTCTATAGACCTCTTGTATTTGGTTTACCAGAAAGTGCTGAACTCTTGTTGTTCCAAGTATCTGCAGAATGTCATCAGGTTTGATCGAACCTTCTGTCAGCTTTTCTCCTGCATAAATAATGTCGCCTTCGTGAACTAGAATATGCTTACCTCTAGGAACATTGTATGTTCTTACTTCGTTACCGTTCAGATCTTCTACCATAAGGATCTGCGAAGTGCCTTTAAAGTCTCCGTATTTTACTACGCCGTCTATCTCAGCAAGAATAGCAGGGTCTTTCGGATCTCTCGCTTCGAACAGCTCGCTTACCCTGGGAAGACCTCCGGTAATATCCTTAGTCTTGCCCTGACTTCTCTGCATCTTGATCAGTACCTGACCTGCTTTTACCTTGTCGCCGTCATCAACCTGAAGAGCTCCTCCTGAAGGAGGCAGATATTTCGCGATCTCGTTCCCGTTTTTGTCAACAATAAATATTGTCGGCTTCAATGACCTTTCTTTCGGCTCGATCATCACTTTATATTTCAAACCGACTTTTTCGTCAAAAGAAGTCTTGAAAGTACTTCCGTCAACGATATCTTTGAATTTTATTTTTCCGCTTTTCTGGGAAAGAATTACATAGCTGTAAGGATCCCATTTATACAGAATTTCGCCTTTCTTGACTTTCTGCTTTTCTTCAACTAGAAGTGTCGCTGAATATGGCAGTTTTTCGGTCATAACTTCTTTTCCGAAATCATCGATCAGTCTGAGCAGACCGTTCCTTCTTATAACGATATTGCTTTTATCATAATTTACGGTCTCGACGTCTTCAAGCTCAACAATACCGTCATACTTAGCGAACTCTTCGGATTTTATCGTTGCGATATCGGCTGAACCTCCGACATGGAAAGTTCTAAGTGTAAGCTGAGTTCCCGGTTCTCCGATCGACTGCGCAGCCATGATCCCGACGGCCTCACCGACAGAAACAAGATTTCTTGTAGTCAGGTTCTGGCCATAGCATTTTGCGCAAATTCCTTTTTTCGATTCGCAGGTTAGAACCGACCTTATTTTTACTTTCTCAACATTATGGTTAACGATCTTCTTAGCTATAACTTTATCCACGAGTGTTCCTGCTTCGCAGATTATATCTCCGTTCGGATTTTCACTGTAATCGACCACATCCTCTGCAAGCACTCGTCCATAAATTCTATCTTCAAAATTCTCAAGAACCTTATCACCTTCTTTCAGATCGGCAATATCAATACCCATTATGGTATTGCAATCTTCTTCGGTAACAACGACATCATGGGCGACATCGACAAGCTTTCTGGTAAGATAACCTGCGTCAGCAGTTTTTAAAGCTGTATCGGCAAGACCCTTTCTTCCGCCATGAGTAGAAATGAAGTAGTCTAGAATAGTAAGCCCGTCTATGAAGTTGGATTTAATAGGATTTTCGATAACAGAATCGGATGATACTTCGATGTTCTTTTGAGGCTTCTGCATAAGTCCCCTTATACCGCAGATCTGTTTGATCTGGGTTCTGGAGCCCCTTGCTTTTGAGTCCATCATCATAAATACAGGATTGAAACCGCCTTTGTCGAGCCTGAGATTCTCGTACATGTCGTTTTCTATCTTGTTAGTCGCTTTCGTCCACTCATCAACGACTTTATTATATCTTTCAGTATCTGTTATCTGACCTTCCTCGTATGATTCCTTAATCAGTTCTACTTTTTTCTCAGACGCTCTAAGGACTTTATCTTTGAGCGGGGATATAACGAAGTCATCGAGCCCGATCGAAATTCCCGATCTTGTCGCATAATAGTACCCGAAGTCTTTTAGTCTGTCAAGAAATAATGCCGTCTGGCTGAATCCGACTTTTTCGATCGCTTCTTCGATTATCTTCTCAACATTGGAACTTATCATAAGGTCGTTATAGAATTTATGATCAGAGAGCTCTTTGGGCAGAACTTCATTGAATAACACTCGTCCCGGTGTAGTATCAACGAACTCTCCTTTATAGAGGTATTTAATATCCGTATGATAATCCAAAGCTTCGAAATCAAGAGCAAGTTTAATCTCGTCGTTGCTTGAGAATATTTTCGGATTCTTTTCTCTTTCCGCTTTTCTTTTGGTCATGTAATAAATACCGAGCACCATATCCTGCGTAGGATAAGCAATCGGCCTTCCAGTTGCCGGGTGAAGCAGATTGTGGGAGGCCATCATAAGAAGTCTGGCTTCGAGCTTAGCTTCTGGAGAAAGCGGCAGGTGAACGGCCATCTGGTCACCGTCGAAATCTGCGTTGAACGCTTTACATACCAGCGGATGAAGCTGGATCGCTTTACCTTCTATAAGTACCGGCTGGAATGCCTGAATACCAAGCCTGTGAAGTGTAGGAGCCCTGTTCAATAGAACGGGATGTCCGTCAACAAGATTCTCAAGAAGTTCCCATACCTTATCGGTACCTTTCTCGATCTCTTTCTTCGCATTCTTTATTGTTGTAACATTTGGATCGTATTCGATAAGTTTTCTGATAAGATAAGGCTTGTATAACTCAAGAGCCATTTCTTTTGGAAGACCGCACTGATGGAGCTTTAGCTGAGGTCCGACTACGATCACGGATCTGCAGGAATAGTCAACCCTTTTACCGAGCAGGTTGCTTCTGAACCTTCCCTGTTTACCTTTCAGTGAATCAGAAAGGGATTTTAAAGCTCTTTTTCCGTCGCTTCTTACAACATTATTCTTTCTTCCATTGTCGAATAGAGAGTCAACTGCTTCCTGGATCATCCTCTTTTCGTTTCTGACAATAACCTCGGGAGCTTTTATCTCAAGCATTTTCTTCAGACGGTTGTTTCTGATTATTACCCTTCTGTATAGATCATTCAAGTCTGAAGTTGCGAATCTCCCTCCTTCAAGAGGAACAAGAGGCCGGAGTTCCGGAGGTATAACCGGAATGACATCAAGCACCATATATTCCGGCTTATTTGTCTCCATGTTGTTCTTGAATGATTCGACAACATTGAGCTTTTTAAGGATATCCTGTTTGTTCTGCTCTGATTTCTCTTCCTCGATAAGCTTTCTCATATCATTTGAAAGCTGCCTTATGTCCGTGTCTTTCAGCAGCAGCCTGACAGCTTCAGCTCCTATCTCGGCTTTGAACTGTTCGTGGGCAGAATATTCGCTTTCGTAAAGTTCGACTTTATCAAGTAGCGAGTTGTAATCGCTCTCGGACATAAGTGATTTGTATTTGAGATCTTTAACCGTACTTACAAATTTAAGGTTTACTGCGTCTCTTATCAGCTTATCGAAAATAAGAACTTCCTTCTTTTCCTTTACTGGGATCGCTTTGATATCTTTATCAAAATCAACGAAGTTTGCAAGTATCTGCATGAAGTCGTAATCATCGTAGAGTATCGAATATATTCTTTCCCGGATGTCTTTCTCTCTGTATTTGTCAATTACGAACCTTTCAATCATCTCCTGTATCTCGACAACCCTTTCATTAAGTCTTTCGTAAACTTTTTTTACATTTTCGTTCTCTTCAAAATTCGAATAGAATTCTTTCAAGACCACATTTACAGCTTCTTTATTCGAATCCTCTTTTATGGAAAGGTAAAGAAGTTTCTCGAGCTCTGTTATGAATTTGTGATATTTCTCCAGATAGCTCTTCATGTATTTCTCGATCAGAACCTGATAATCCGCTACGATCTTACCGGGTTTGATAACCACATATTTTTCGTAATAGATAATCTGCTCAAGGGTCTTAACGGTATAATCAAGAAGATTTCCTATCTTTGAAGGAAGAGATCTGAAAAACCAGATATGTACTACAGGAACGGCCAGCTTTATATGACCTATTCTTTCTCTTCTTACGCTTCTTCTGTTTACTTCAACGCTGCATTTGTCGCATACGATCCCTTTATATCTCGAACCTCTGTATTTCCCGCATGAACATTCCCAGTCCTTTTGAGGACCGAATATCCTTTCGCAGAAAAGTCCGTCCCTTTCGGGCTTATATGTACGATAATTGACTGTTTCGGCTTTTGTTACTTCACCTTTACTCGTTTTCAATACTTCGTCGCTTGACAAAAGCTTTATCGAGAACTTTGAAAAGGCTTTATGAAGAACATCTCTTTGACGCAATCTTGGCATTATTAACTCCTGTTTTTTGTACCGATTGAGTTTTTTAAGTTTTCCTTATATCCGCCGGTTCTATTCCAGCTTGACATCAAGGTTTAAACCGTAAAGCTCTTTGATCAGCACGTTGAAAGCTTCCGGTATTCCCGGTTTAGGAATTTCAAGTCCTTTTACTATGGCTTCATAAACTTTGGTCCTTCCGTTCACATCGTCGGATTTGTAAGTTAACATTTCCTGCAGGATGTGTACCGCTCCGTATGCCTCAAGAGCCCATACTTCCATCTCGCCGAAACGCTGACCTCCGAACTGAGCTTTACCTCCTAAAGGCTGCTGCGTTATTAGTGAGTAAGGCCCGATCGATCTTGCATGAAGTTTGTCTTCAACGAGGTGAGACAGTTTCAGCATATAGGTTACACCGACAGTGATCTCCTGGTGGAATTTCTCACCCGTCTGACCATCGTAAAGCACGGTTTTTCCCGAAGAGGGAAGTTTTGCTTCCTTAAGTTTTTTCTTTACATCCTCAAGTGTAGCTCCATCAAATACAGGTGTAGCGTATTTTTCTCCCAGAGTTCTTCCTGCCCAACCAAGGTTGGTTTCGAAGATCTGTCCGGGATTCATCCTTGAAGGAACACCCAGCGGGTTCAGAATTATATCTACGGGAGTACCGTCTTCCATATAGGGAAGATCCTCTATCGGCACTATCCTTGAAACAATACCTTTGTTCCCGTGTCTGCCGGCCATCTTGTCGCCTATCTGTATCTTTCTTTTCTTTGCGATATATACTTTGACAAGCTGGATTATCCCAGGCGGAAGTTCGTCACCGTAAAGCATCCTCTGCCTGTCTCTCTGGTAATCCACATTCAGCTGATCCACGATCATCGAATAATTGGTGATTATTTCAGTAATTTTTTCGTTGATCTCATCATTGTCTGTCCATTCTGTAGAAATGTTCGAATCTTCAATATTAAGCTTTAAAAAAGTTTTTGGAGTTACTTTATCTCCTTTTCCAAGAACAACTACCCTTGTTCCTTTTTCTTTCTGGAGACAGACAACATCGCACAAAATGGTTTTGTCTTTCAAAAGAGTAAAAAGTTCGATTGATCTTTCTTCTTCAAGCAGAGCCAGATCGTCATCGTATTTCTTTTTAAGTTTTTTCATGTCGTCTTTCTCTTTACTCTTCCTTGCCGCATCCTTTTTCTTTCTTGAGAAGACTTTTGTTTCGATAACGATACCTTTATCTCCCGGGGGAACTTTTAAAGAAGCGTCTTTTACTTCTCCGGCTTTTTCACCGAAAATAGCTTTTAGGAGCTTGTCTTCGGGTGTAAGGTTCACTTCTCCCTTCGGAGTTACTTTTCCTACCAGTATATCGCCGGGATAGACTTCAGCTCCTATCCTTATTATTCCGCCGTCATTCAGATTTTTAGTTGCTTCTTCGCTGACATTAGGGATCTCTCTTGTAAGTTCTTCCTCGCCCCTTTTTGTCTCTTTTACGCTTGTTTCGTACTCTTTAATGTGAAGAGAAGTGAAAACATCCTCTTTTACCATACGCTCACTTAGAATGATAGCGTCTTCAAAATTATAACCTCTCCATGACATATATGCTACAAGAACATTTTTTCCGAGAGCGAGCTCTCCGTTGTCCGTCGCAGCGCCGTCGGCAAGTATATCTCCCGGCTTTACTTTATCTCCGGCATTGACAATAGGCACGTGGTTAACGCAAGTATCCTGGTTTGTACGGAAAAATTTTACGAATTTATAATAAACTTCATCCGGATCTTTCGGATCTTTCTTTTTAGTTACCTTTACGAGACATCCTTTTGCGTCTATGCTGGCTACGACACCTTCCACAGTTGATTCGACCATAGCCTTGGAATCAAGAGCGATCTTGCTCTCCATTCCTGTACCTACGATAGGCGCTTCTGTCTGAAGCAGCGGAACGGCCTGTCTCTGCATGTTCGATCCCATAAGGGCTCTGTTGGCATCATCATTCTCAAGGAACGGAATGAGATTAGCCGCTGCGGAAACTACCTGGGTCGGTGAGCAGTCCATATAATTTATCTTGTCGCTGGTTTCGACTGGAAAATCTCCTCTGTACCTTGTAAGGATCGTATCCGGCGTTACAAAGCTCCCTTTATCATCGATAGGGGCATTCGCCTGAGCTATGATATTTCTGTCTTCTTCATCCGCTGTGAGAAATTCGATCTCGTTGGTAACCTTTCCCTTCTTGACTTTTCTGTAGGGTGTTTCGATAAATCCCATATCATTTACTTTCGCATAAGTGGCGAGAGAAGATATCAGCCCGATGTTCGGTCCCTCTGGAGTTTCTATCGGACAAAGACGCCCGTAATGCGTATAGTGAACGTCCCTGACCTCAAAACCCGCCCTGTCCCTTGTCAGACCTCCTGCTCCGAGGGCAGACAATCTTCTTTTATGTGTTATCTCGGCCAGAGGGTTAACCTGATCCATGAACTGAGAAAGCTGATTGGTTCCGAAGAACGCGTTCAGAACGCTTGAAAGTGTTTTTATATTAATGAGGTCTGCAATAGCCAGTTCTTCTTCGGGTTTAGCCAGCGACATTCTTTCCTTGATTGTCCTGCTCATTCTTGATAGAGCTATACCGAACTGATTGGCAAGCTGTTCGCCAACAGTTTTGATCCTTCTGTTACCAAGATGGTCAATATCGTCAACGATCTTTTTCCCGTTCTTTATCTCAAGGACTTCCTGCACTATAGAAATCACATCAAAATCGGTGATAAGCACTGTATTAAGATATGTTTCCTTAATCATTCCCAGAATATCCTTCTTATCCGTATCCTTGGATTTCTCAAGCGACTTTATTACTTTTTCAAGGGGGAACATCTGGTAGTTGTCGCCTGAAACCTTTAGCCTGATCATTTTTTTCTTATTAATTTTTTTAAAATAAGTCAGTAGCGCATCTGTCCTGTGGTCCATCTTCTGATTTATCCTGTATCTTCCGACATCTCCTAAATCGTATCTCTTGTCATCGAAGAACATTCTTTCAAAATGTTTTCTTGCGGTTTCGATATCTTGTATCATTCTATTTAATTGTACTTTTTTATT
>CALMWI010000085.1 GCA_937873545.1 uncultured bacterium
GAGCCTTAGTTCCCTCTAGTATCTTCAAAAGTGCTTGCTGAACTCCCTCGCCGGAAACATCTCTTGTAATAGAAGGGTTAGAACTTTTTCTAGCGATCTTATCTATCTCATCAATGTAGATAATTCCCATTTCGGTCTTGGGAACATCGTAATCGGCGACCTGAAGCAGCCGGACTATTATATTTTCAACATCTTCTCCAACATATCCGGCCTCGGTAAGCACAGTTGCATCAGCTATGGCGAACGGAACTTTCAGAATTCGTGCAAGTGTTTTTGCGATCAGGGTTTTTCCCGTACCGGTCGGGCCTACCATCAAAATGTTCGATTTATCGATCTCAACTTCGTTTTTTGAAGCAAAATGCCTTATTCTCTTGTAATGATTGTAAACAGCTACAGAAACCGCTACTTTGGTTTCATCTTGACCGATTACATATTTATCGAGTTCATTTTTGATCTCTTTCGGGGTCGGAAAAGTTTCAGGCAGACTGTTAGCAGCCTTCTTTTTTATGGTAGAATCAAGATAATCTTTCGCGTTGTTAACGCATTCGTCGCAGATAAAAGCGTTTTCACCTGCAAGAAGCGCTTTGGTAAGCTTTTCCTCCCTGCCGCAAAAACTGCATTTCTCAAGCCTGTATTGTGATTTAGCCATCGGTTGTCCCTATTTGTTGGAAGAATATATCTTGTCGATCAGACCGTAATCCAATGCCTCTTTAGCAGAAAGGAAATAATTTCTGTCAGTATCCTTCTCGATCTTTTTTAAAGGTTTTCCTGTAGTATCACAGAGGATCTGATTTAAAGTCTCTCTAGTTTTTTTGATCTCTTCAGCCGCTATCATAATATCCGAAGCCTGTCCCTGCGCTCCGCCCCAGGGCTGGTGGATCATAATTCTTGAATTAGGCAATGCTATTCTTTTCCCTTTCTTCCCTGCAGTAAGAAGTATCGCACCCATACTTGCAGCCTGCCCGATACAGATAGTTGATACATCAGGTTTTATATAGTTCATAGTGTCAAAGATGGCAAGTCCTGCGGTAACAACCCCGCCCGGACTATTAATATATAATGAAATATCTTTGTCGGTATCTTCGGCCTCAAGAAAAAGAAGCTGGGCTACAACTACGCTGGCCATATTGTCGTCTATCTCGGAATTAATAAAAATTATCCTCTGCTTAAGAAGAAGCGAATATATGTCGTATGCCCTTTCGCCCCTTCCCGACTGCTCAATAACCATAGGTATCAAAGACATTTTTACTCCTTGGCCTCTGCGGGCTCAACAAAATTTACCGTATTCTTCTCTTTAAGGAATTCTCTTAATTTTTTATCAAGAAGATCCTCTTTCATCATCTGCTTTTTTTCTTTTGATGAATAATATTTTCTGATCTTTTCAACATCCATCTCCCGCTCTTCAGCGAGTTGAGATATTTTACTGTCAACATCTTCGTCAGTTACGGTCAGATTTTCTTTTTCCATTATCTTATGCCTGATATATTCCCACTTCAGAGCGACTTCCGCATTCTGCTTATATAGATCCCTGAGCATATTTTTATCAATGTTCTTTCCGTACTGTTTCTGAGCGTTGGCGACCATATCATCAAGATATTTATTAAGGATCGAAGGCGGAACTTCAAAATTATCATGTGCGTCGGTTATTCTTTTCGCGAATTTTTCGAATACTTCCATTTCCTGCGCGTTAAGCTTATTTTTTTCGATATTGTCGGCGATATTTTTCTTCATTTCTCCGACGGTCGGAAATTTTGTGTCGTAAGTCTTTGCGAATTCGTCGTTAAGCTCAGGAAGTATCTTTTTGCCCACTTTCTCGATCTTGATATCAAGCTCAAAACTCTGCCCTTCCTGGCCTGTGGGATTTATGCTTACGGTCTTGATCTGGTCTTTTTTCAATCCTATAAGTTCTTTATCCACTGTGTCGTTTGGGTTTTTCCCTATCTCGATCGACTGATTCTCCCATTTTGCGTCGGGAACATTAGTAGGCTTTATTGCAACATCCACCATATGACCTATAGCGACAGGCTCATCAACTTCTTTTGAGGTCGCATGTCTGTCGAGTATATCGTTTAAAGCGGTACTGATCTCTTCGGGGGTTACGACAACTTTTTCATGTTCGATCGTCATACCCGTATAGGAGTTCAGGTCGAATTCGGGGAATGTCTCGAGCGTAGCGGTAAATTTTAAATTTTCATCTTTCTTATCCACATTGTCGATCACAGGTTCAGAAAGAGGGTAGATTTTATTTTCGATAATGAAGCTTTTATATGATGAGTTTATGGCATCATTCATTGCTTCAACCTCAATTCCGGCCCCATACTTTGATTTCAGCATGCTCTCAGGAGCCATTCCCGGTCTGAAACCATCAATTTTTGCGGATTTTCTGAATTTTTCGAAAGAAGTTTTTCTATACCGGTCAAGTTCATCTTTGTCCAGTTCAAATTCAATAATTTTTTTGTAGCCTTTTTCCAGTCTCGATTGTGTTTTCATTAGTTCTCCTCGATATTTTGTGTTTCTGAATTTTCGTTTTTCTCTATACTTACCCAGCCGATCCTCTGCTTGTGTACAGAAAGGATCGAGAAAGTATATCCGTTAAATGTTTTTTTGTCTCCGACTTCCGGAACTTCGCCGAAAAGATCGTACAGATATCCTCCCAGGCTCTCATAGTCTTCGTTTTCGGGAAGGTTAAGAGAAAGTATTTCATTAAGGTCGTCAATAGGTATTTTAGCGTCGAACTCGTAGGACCTGTCATTAATTCTTCTGAAAAGCCTTTCCTCCTCGTCGAACTCATCCTGTATCTCACCTACAATCTCTTCGATTATATCTTCAAGAGTGATCATTCCGGATGTTCCGCCGTATTCGTCAACAACTACTGCTATATGTGTTTTTTCCTTCTGGAACATTTTTAGAAGGTCGGCTATGTCCTTGGATTCAGGTATAAATGTAACTTCTCTCAATATCCTCGCTATATTCAAATTGTCATCCATAGATTTTATGTGGTGAAGAAGATCTTTTATATACAGAATGCCGATTATATTGTCAACATTGTTTTTATATACAGGAATACGGGAAAAATTGTTCTCGTTTATAAAAGAGAACAACTCTTTAGTGGTTATATCTGCCGGAATGGTCATCATATCGACTCTTGGCACCATAATTTCCTTAGCGGTTTTCTCACTGAACTCGAAAATTGAATTTATCATGTTCTTTTCATCTTCTTCTAAAGCACCGTCCTCTCCGCCCGCCTCCATAAGATTTTCTATATCTTTTCTCGTATACTCAGAAAAAGTGTCAAGATTTTTAATTCTGCCTATAAAAAGGTTAACGATCTTTTCTATAATAAATGAAAGCGGGTAAAGGATATAATAGAAAGCCAGTATTACGGCGGAGAATCTTTTGACATACATAACTCTGTTGCGGATGGCATATGTTTTAGGGACTATTTCGCCTGCGAGCAGGATTATCAACCCTATCAGTATAACTTCAAAGAGCATTCCTAGAGTTTCATATCCTGAACCCATAAAAATATTTCGTGTAAGAAGCGCGGCGATGGTTGCCATACTTACATTCGCCAAATTGTTTCCGAGAAGGAGTGTTACAAGAAGAAATTCGGATTTGTTAGCTATCAGACCAGTAATTCTGTTGAAATTGCCGTCTTTAGAGTTCCTCAGGTCGTTAAGGTCATTTTCTTTCAAACTGACAAAAGCCGTTTCCGCAGCTGAAAAAAGCATGCTGAAAATAAGCAGTACGCCGAATCCGGCTATCTGAATTATAAGGCTGCTACTTGGGGGCTCCATGCTGTTCATATTATCTCCGTGATTATTTTAATTTTTTTAAATTGTATTGGTTCCATAGGGTAAGAATTTCATCTTCTCTTGCTTTCATTGTCTTTCTTTTACCGGGTGTTGTATCATCGTACCCGGTCAGGTGAAGCATTCCGTGAAAAATGAGCCTGTATAGTTCACTTGTAAGGTTTACCTGATATGTTTTTGCCTGTCTTTTTGCCTCATCAACACATATAATGATCTCGCCGTCCAAAGTTGAGATATCAGAAGATTCTGAATAATCAAAAGTGATTATATCGGTACTTCCCTTATGAGATAGGTGTTTCATGTTCATTTCTTTCATTTCTTTATCGGAGACGAATGAAATGTTTAATGATTCTATGCCGGTTTTTGACACTTTGCAGAAGAATTCTACAGATCTGAAAATCTCGCGGAGTATTATTTTTGACTTTGTGTAGTTTTCCGCTACGATATTATTTTTTTTCATCTATTTTTTCCGGTGTTTTTTGAGGGTATTTTATTCTCTGATGGTACATTCCTGTCATTACAGGTATCATCGCTTCTCTGATCTTGCTCAGATCGTTCATCTTCAGGTCGCACTCGTCCAGCTCTCCGGATTGCAGTTTTTCCATAATAATATCATTGATTATCTGCCTGAATCTGTCTGCACCTGCAGAAGATTCCGTGCGGCACTTAGCTTCTACGACATCGGATATCATAACGATCGCTGTT
>CALMWI010000086.1 GCA_937873545.1 uncultured bacterium
AATCTACGATCTCCCTAGGGGTATAAAAGCTTCCCGTAGCTTTTCTTGCCGTTTCTCCGCTGTCAGGATCAATCTCTGCAAGCAGATTTTCAAATATACGGCCGAGCATCTCGGGGTCAACGCTGACTTCCATATCGTTGATCGAATTCTCATCTATCGTGAAATTGTATTTTTCAAGCTCTGTGTAAAGTTCTGTGAACCATGCATCCGGAATTTCCAGCGAATAAGCGGAAGATATGCCTGAATAATTATCAGGCTTGAAATAATCGTCATTGTGCGGTTCGAACAAGCCTCCGTTTAAAAATGGAATATTTTCGCATCCCGGAGGTAGGTTATTCAGCCTTTCGTTCATCGGTGTATTTAAAGTTTGAAAGAATAGTCTTTCAAGTATGTTTTTATAATAACCGTAGTTGTTTTTGACAGCATCGCTTGATAATAGATTCTCAGGCAGTAACGGATTACCCGTTTCAGATTTTTTCATTTTTAAGAACCAGCAGAATATTATCCTGCCGATAAGACGGACTGCGAATTCGTGATACATCTTGTTGTTATCGTCCGATACGCTCGGAAGCTTCATAATCCTTTCGTGCACAGTCTGATTTTTGCCTTTACCTGCGGTAGCTCCCACAAGTTTATAAAAATACTGCGCGACACTCTGATAGAATTCTTCATTCAGCTTTTCAACGCTGAAAGCGTCTCTTATGTCTTCTAAGTTTATCAGCTTACCCGACAATGTAAGCAGTCTGTCTCTTGCCGTTCTTGTTTTTTCGCCTACACCGAGCAGATATGTGTATCTCTTCGGTTCTGTTTCTTTAGTTTCTGTTCCGCCTTCTTCGTTCCTGACTCTTATTTCAGATACGAAGGAAAGTCTCCATTTTTCGTTCTGCACAAATACGATAAGTGCACCGTCAACTTCATATTTATAAATATTACGCAGTAATTGTCTTAATCCGACTTTATTCTTTTCCAGGCGGGCACCTGACTTGATGTTGACCTGATAAACTCCGATCTCTCTTTCATCAGCCGTTATAAATTTGGCTGTTTCAAAAGCTGAATCAGCTTTGTCATTCGCAGGCAGCGGGATAGGAATAGGGATTTGATATATGTTCTTAACATTAAATACATTTACAAGTACATCCTGCCAGCTCTTTTGATCAAATTCTGATGACAGTACATCGAGAAGCTTTGCTTTATCCATTCGGTTATCCTATAAAGGTTTCGGAAATTACTATTTCGGGCAGTACATCAGCATCTACAGCCTTGATCACGGTTTCATCTGATTCCGGTGCGGTAACCTGAAATTTCTTTGAGTATTGAATT
>CALMWI010000087.1 GCA_937873545.1 uncultured bacterium
CCGGGGGATTAGCTCAGTTGGCTAGAGCATCAGGCTGGCAGTCTGAGGGTCATGGGTTCGAATCCCATATTCTCCACAATCATGTCCCGCAATACTCGCGGGATTATTTATTTTTTAAAAAATCTTAAAATTTCTATTGTCTGTAAAAAAAATATTATTAAATTATTGCATTAAAGAAAAATCTCGGAGGTTAAATGAATTCTCTGGTAATATTCGGTTTGACGATCTACCTGCTGGGTATGTTGGGCGTAGGCTATTACGCCAGCAAGAAAGTAAAAGGTTTTGATGATTATATGGTCGCCGGAAGAAGGCTTGGTTTCGGACTTGCCACAGGTTCGCTCGTAGCCACATGGTTCTGTACAGGTTCTGTAATGGGCGCATCGGGATCGATATATTCAGACGGTCTGATGAGCGTAGTATCCGATCCTTTCGCTGCCAGCCTTTCTCTGATCCTCGCGGGAGCGTTTTATGTAGGATTTATGCGTAGAATGAACCTGATAACAGTCACCGAAATATTCGGGAAGTATTACTCTGTAAAATCAGAAATATTCGCTGCAGTGCTTATGATACCCGTATATATAGGCTGGCTCGGGAGTCAGATGGTTGCGATGGGCTACATAATTAATGCGCTTATAGGAATGAATATAACGTTCGCTATTCTTCTCGGAAGTGTTATCGTACTTGTTTATACATATCAGGGAGGGATGTGGGCTGATACTTTAACAGATTTCGTTCAGCTTATATTTATAATGATAGGTCTTCTGATAATGACCCCGATAATCATTCAGGATGCGGGCGGATATTCTAATATATTCAAGAACACGCCTCCTGAGTTTTTGGATTTCTACCCGAAGAATGCCGGCTATAACGACTGGATACCTTATATAGGTCAGTGGGTGCTGATGGGTTTCGGTTGCGTAGTCGGTCAGGACCTTATCCAGAGATCTCTCTCTAGTAAAACTGAACATATCGCAAGAGCCAGCGCGATCACTGCGGGGATAATTTATATCCTTATGGGTACAATGCCGCTTATAATAGGTCTTGCCGGGAGGATATTAATGCCTACCGGAGTTGACGATCCTGAAATGCTCATGCCATTAATGGCGATGAAATATCTGAGCCCTTTCATGATTGTTCTTTTTATGGGCGCGCTTGTTTCTGCATTAATGAGCTCTGCCGACAGTTCTCTCTTAGCTGGGGTCTCACTTATCACTACTAACATTATGTTCAAGCTCAAGCCGGGCAGGTCCGATGTCCAGAAACTGAAAGATGCGAGAAATGTGACTATAATTCTTGCAATAGCCTCGGTATTTACCGCATTGTGGATACAGGAAATTTACGACCTTATGGTGAATTCGTGGGCGACCTTATGGGTGGCAATTTTCGCACCGGTAACATTCGCGATCTACTGGAAAAAAGCAAATACGCTTGCAGCATGGGTATCAATGATAGCCGGAACATCTACATGGCTTATGTATATTTTTATAGTCTGGATCATAAAAGGCGAAACCGACGACAGCGTTTTCTATGCGGCGGCAACTTACGGAGGCGTAGTAAGTATATTGAGTTATATAATAACTACTCTTGCAAGATACAATAAGATTAAACCTCACCACATGATCCAGGAGGATCCGGAGATAAAATAGGTATCTGAAAATAGGATTGAATTGAAGGGCGGTTTTCCGCCCTTTTTTTATTTAAAATAGTTCTTAACAAAGCCTGAAAAATTTCATATATTAAAAACTTCTATAACAATCAGAGGAATTATATTATGAAACCGGTCGAACTAAAAGCGATAAATACGATCAGAGGATTAAGCATTGATGCTATCGAACAGGCAAATTCAGGTCACCCCGGGCTTCCATTAGGGGCTGCGCCTATGACTTACGCGCTCTGGGCGGATCATTTGAATTTTAATCCTGAACATCCGGACTGGCTCAATAGAGACAGGTTCGTAATGTCGGCAGGCCACGGAAGCAGCCTTTTATACAGCCTT